>CAZBUH010000102.1:0-6473 GCA_964495095.1 uncultured Oscillospiraceae bacterium
CCCTGCTTTACGCTTAAAATTTTTGACAGACAGGTGAAACCGTGCTAATATAACGGAGTATGACAATGGACTGTTGCGGTTCGGTAAAGGAGAAGGCAAATGAGCGGCTTACATGAAGAATGCGGAGTATTTGGAATATATGATAAAGAGGGCGGCTGCGCCCAGAGCGCCTATTATGGTCTTTATGCCCTTCAGCATAGGGGACAGGAGGCCTGCGGCATCGCGGCTGTAAACGATTTGGAGCTGAGCTGCCACAAGGACGTGGGCCTTGTAGGAGAGGTTTTTACGCCGCAGATATTAAGGGAACTGAACGGCACTATGGCTATCGGCCATACCCGCTATTCGACCACCGGCGACTCCAAGCGTGAAAACGCCCAGCCGCTTACGCTTAAATATGTGAAGGGTTCCCTGGCCCTTTCCCATAACGGGAACCTGCTTGATATAGACGAGCTTAAGCTGAAATACGAGTACCATGGCGCGATTTTCCATACCACCACCGATTCTGAGGTCATAGCCTACATAATCGCCCAGGAGCGCCTTAAATGCGGCAGCATCCAGCAGGCGGTGGTAAACGCAATGAAGCAGATGCGGGGGGCTTATTCGCTTGTTGTAATGAGCTCCAGAAAGCTTATCGCCGCCAGGGACCCCTGGGGCTACAGGCCCCTCTGTATAGGCAGAAGGGGAGACGCCGTAATATTTGCCTCCGAGACCTGCGCTCTGGACAGCGTAGGCGCCGCTTATGTCCGGGATGTGGAGCCGGGCGAGGTGGTCTATGTGGACGTGGACGGTGAGCTTAAAAGCATAAGGGAGAACTGCGGGATTGAGAAAAGCGGCCTGTGCATTTTTGAATATTTCTATTTTGCCCGTCCGGACAGCGTAATTGACGGCCAGTCCGTGTACGAGGCAAGGATACGTGCGGGAAAGCTCCTTGCAAGGGAATATCCCATCGACGCGGATATAGTGATAGGCGTCCCCGATTCGGGCCTTGTTGCCGCGAAGGGCTACGCCATGGAGTCTGGCATACCGCTTAACGACGGCTTTGTGAAAAACCGCTACGTTGCCCGGACCTTTATAAAGCCGGAGCAGGACAGCCGTGAGCAGGCCGTCCAGCTTAAGCTCAACCCAATGCGCGCCGTGGTAGGGGGAAAAAGGGTCATTATGATAGATGATTCCATCGTCCGCGGCACCACTTCAAAGCAGATAATAAAGCTCCTGCGGGAGGCCGGGGCGACGGAGGTGCATATGCTGTCCTCCGCGCCGGAATTTGTGGCGCCCTGCTATTTTGGGACGGATATCCCGTCCAAGGATGAGCTTATGGCCTGCAAATACTCCGTGGAGGAGATGCGCCGGATAATCGGCGCCGACAGCCTGGGCTTTTTAAAGAAAGAGGACATGCACAGGATCGCTCCAAACTGCCGCCTCGGCTTCTGCGACGGCTGCTTTACGGAGCACTATCCCACCGACAGATAATAATTTTTCACCTGCCGGCGGCGCACGTCATAGAATAGTCTATCTCATTTTGGAGGTAGTGACATGCGTTTTGCCAAAATGCAGGGGGCTGGGAACAGCTATGCCTTTACTCTTGAGGATGTGAGCGAGCCTCAGCGGCTCGCCAGGGAGATATCCGCCGGAGCGGACACCGACGGGCTTATCCTGATAAAGCCCTCGGAAAGTGCCGACTTTGCAATGGAGATATATAACGCCGACGGCAGCCGGGCCGAGATGTGCGGGAACGGTATAAGGTGTCTGGGAAAATACGTATATGAAAACGGCCTGACTGAAAAGACCGGGCTTACCATAGAGACGGACGCCGGAGAACGGCGTCTGCGGCTTTTCACCGAAAACGGCCTTGTAAAACTTGTGCGCGTGAACCTGGGGCGCCCGGAGACGCTTTTTTCCCAATACCCCATGACTGTGAAGGGGCGCAGGTTTTATGTTACATACGTCCTTGTTGGGAATCCCCACGCGGTCATTTACACGGAGGATATAGACTCCCTGCCCATTTGTGAGCTGGGGCCGGAGATAGAAAACAGCAAGATATTCAGAACCCGGGTCAACGTGGAATTTGCCGAGAGCCTCTCTGCGGATAAGATAAAGATGCGCGTCTGGGAGCGGGGAAGCGGCGAGACTATGGCCTGCGGAACAGGCTCAGCCGCGGCGGCGGCCGCCGGGTTTATATCCGGGAAATGCGGCCCGTCGGTGGATGTGTGCCAGCCCGGGGGTACGCTGCATATAGACTGGGATAAAAACGAATTATACCTGACCGGCGGCGCGGAGCTTGTCTGCGAAGGGGTTTGGCCGGACACTTAAGAAAGGGGAAAAGCAATGCTTAAAATAAACGACAACTACCTTAAGCTTCCGGGAGGCTATCTTTTTCCGGAGATAGGCCGACGCACAAGGGCGTTCCAGGCGGAAAATCCACCCATGCCACTTATCCGCATGGGCATAGGCGACGTTACGCTGCCCCTGGTCCCGGCCGTTATTGAGGCTATGCACAAAGCCACAGAGGAGATGGGGCACAGCGATACGTTCAGGGGCTACTGCGAGGAGACCTGCTGCACCTATGATTTTCTGAGGTTTGCGATACGGGATTCCTATAAGGAGCGGGGCGTGGACATAGACGACGACGAAATATTCGTCTCCGACGGCGCCAAGTCCGACTGCGGCAATATCGGCGATATTTTCTCCGTGGATAATGTGGTCGCCGTATGCGACCCTGTTTATCCCGTTTATGTGGACACAAACGCCATGGCCGGGCGCGCGGGGAATTACGACGGGGAGAAGTGGGATGATCTTGTCTATCTGCCCTGCACTGCGGAAAACGGCTTTGCCCCGGCCCTGCCGGAGCGCTTGCCGGACATAATCTACATGTGCTCTCCCAATAACCCTACCGGAACCGCGCTCACAAAGGCCCAGCTCAAGGTCTGGGTGGATTACGCAAACGAGCACGGCTCCGTTATTCTCTACGATTCGGCCTATGAGGCGTTTATTACGGAGCCCGATATCCCCCACAGTATTTTTGAGATAGACGGCGCCAAGACCTGCGCCATAGAGTTCCGCTCGTTTTCAAAGACGGCGGGTTTTACGGGAAACCGCTGCGCCTACACCGTTATACCCAAGGCGCTTGTGCGGGGAGGCGCCTGCCTGCGGGATCTGTGGAACCGCCGTCAGTGCACAAAGTATAACGGCACCGCCTATGTTATCCAGCGGGCGGCGGCGGCCACGTATACCCCGGAGGGGAAAAAGCAGATAATGGAGTCTATCGGCTATTATCTTAATAACGCGCAAATGATCCGGGAGGGCCTTTCAAAGGCCGGGCTGGCCGTTTACGGCGGCGTAAACGCGCCCTATATCTGGTGCCGCACTCCGGACGGTATGGGCTCATGGGAGTTCTTCGACCTGCTGCTGCATAAGGCGTGTATAGTGACTACTCCCGGCGCGGGCTTTGGCCCCAGCGGAGAGGGATATATACGGCTCACTGCTTTCGGGGGAGCGGAGGCCACGAAAGAGGCAGTGGAGAGAATAGCGGCTATATTATAAAAGGGGCCGCTTTGGAGCCTGGTTGATTGGAGGTCTTTATCATGTGCGGTATTGTTGGATATGTTGGAAATGAACAGGCTGCCCCTATCCTTCTTGAGGGGCTTACGCGGCTTGAATACAGAGGATATGATTCAGCGGGCGTGGTGGTCAGCTCCGACGGCAGGCTCTGCGTTTCAAAAACCAAGGGCTTTGTAAAGCAGCTCAGCGATATTATCGACGGCGGCAGGCTCATAAAGGGCACCGCCGGCCTGGGCCACACCAGGTGGGCAACCCATGGGAAGCCCTCTGATATAAACTCCCATCCGCAGATAAGCTGCGGCGGTAAAATAGCCGTAGTGCACAACGGCATAATCGAAAATTACGTAAAGCTCAGGGAATTTCTTGTGTCCAGGGGCTTTGAGTTCCAGTCGGAGACCGACACAGAGGTGGCCGTGAACCTTATCCAGTATTTTTACGGCCAGTGCGGCAGCATACTTGAGGCTGCGGCCAGGGCCGCCCGGCGTATGGAGGGCTCCTACGCCTTCGGCATAATCTGTGAGGACTATCCGGACATGCTTATAGCCGCCAGAAAGGAAAGCCCGCTTATTTTGGGAATAGGCGACGGCTGCAACTTCCTGGCCTCGGACGTTACTGCGGTTTTAAAGCACACGAGGGACGTGTATTATCTGGACGACGGGGAGTTCGCCGTGCTGACTGCCGGCGGGATAAAGCTGTATAATTCCGAGCTTGACCCCATAGAAAAGGAAATCTCCCACGTGGAATGGGATGTGTCCGCCGCCGAAAAGGGCGGGTACGAGCATTTTATGTTCAAGGAGATAATGGAGCAGCCGGACGCCGTGCGGAAAACCGTCTCGCCCAGGATAAAGGACGGCAGGGTGGTGCTGGATGGCATATCCCTGACGCCGGAGTATATAAAAAATCTCAGCAAAATTTACATAGTGGCCTGCGGCTCCTCGTACCATGTGGGTGTCGTGGCAAAGTATAACATAGAAAAGCTGGTGCGAAAGCCCGTGGAGGTGGCGCTGGCCTCGGAGTTCAGGTACTCGTCGCCGCTGGTGGACGAAAATACCCTCGTTATCTGCATAAGCCAGTCCGGCACAACGGCGGATACGATAGCCGCCATGCGGGAGGCAAAGCGCCTCGGGGCCAGGGTGCTCTCCATCGTGAACGTGGTGGGCAGCACTATAGCCAAGGAATCCGACGACGTGCTCTATACCTGGGCCGGGCCGGAGATTGCCGTCGCCACCACAAAGGCGTACAGCACCCAGCTTGCGGTGACGTATCTCATAACCCTCTATATGGCGGAGGTGTGCGGTACCATTTCCCGGGAAAAGTACGGTGAGCTTGTTAAGAGCCTGGAGGCCCTGCCGGACCAGATGCAGAGCATACTGGACTCAAAGGAGCATATCCAGTATCTGGCATCCATCTACTTTAACAACGAGGATATTTTCTTTATCGGCCGGAATATAGATTACGCGCTTTCCCTGGAGGGGTCCCTCAAATTAAAGGAGATATCCTATATCCACTCGGAGGCCTACGCCGCCGGGGAGTTAAAGCACGGCACCATATCCCTTATTGAAGACGACACGCTGGTGGTGGCCGTGGCCTCCTACGAAAGACTTATAGAAAAGACGCTCAGCAACGCCGTGGAGGTAAAGTCGAGAGGCGCTGAGATACTGGCCATAACCACGGAGCGGAGCGCTGAGCTTGTCTCAAAATCCGCTGACAATATTATTACCATACCTGACACAAACGAGATGCTGCTGCCGTCGCTGGCGGTGGTGCCGATGCAGCTTTTCGCCTACTATGTTGCCCTCCTGAGAGGGTGCAGCATAGATAAGCCCAGGAATCTGGCAAAGAGCGTTACAGTGGAATAACCGTTTGGAGCCCCAAAAAAGGCGGGCGGCCTTTTTGGGGCTCCAAATGCTAAAGAGACGCAGGCCGGCAGAGAGAGGAAATGCCGCCGGGAATTCTGATTGCTGCAAGCTTTTTTGGGAGAGTCTGCAAATAAAAAGTCAATAGGGAAATGAAGAAAATTTGCAGGTAAAAAAGCAAGATAAAAGCGGCCATCACACAAAAGGGCTGGCCGTGAGTATACAAAGTGGATCATTTCCCGGGCAGGATGATGGCTACTTTGGAGAAACCCTTCCATCTGAGGCACTGCCCGCAGCAATCACAGAAGGATTGGTATTCCCGTTCCATCGTAATCCTGCATCGAGAACAGACAGGGGAACCGGTAATGCCGCAAGGCCGGCGAAAACAGCGAATCTGCGTCACGGGCATAGATTCACGGAAGGACATCTCCCGCCAAAGCACGGAAGGGATCAGCAGGTCATCGGGCGTCAGGTCAAAGCCTGTGCAGAGCTTTTCAAGCGTCAAGAAACGTCGGCACGGGCTTGCCCCGTACTATGTCGCCAAAGTATCTGGAGCTGAGTCTGCATCGCTCGGAAGCGGATTCGTAGCTGAGCTTGCGGGAATCGCACAGCCTGAGGACGGAGGCGGATAATTGGCAGACAGTATCATCCTGAGGCATCGTTTTCAGTAGACAGTCCATGACGGGGAAAAGAGCTTTACGCAGCTCCGGCGGCCCGCTTTTGGAGGCTCCGGTACTCTTAGTCTTATATGTTCCGGACTGATCAGCGCCTGGATCAACGTCGGCGAAGGTAATGGTGTTTTTGTGTGCAAAGCGGGTCACATCGCCGATCTCCGCCATCAGGCAGCACGGGAGGATCACCCGAAACCGGCTTGCAAAGCAGCGTCAGGGGTCTCAGCGGCCACGATAAGCGTTATGCCGGGAAGGACGACCCGTGACGGTATCGTTATCCGGAATGCGGACAGCAAAAACGGCAGGACAAACTTCATATCCCTGACGGAAAAGGGCTGCGGCATGTAGGAAAAGCTGTCGGAGCTTATGGAGAACGATCCCACAGTTG
>CAZBUH010000103.1:0-6407 GCA_964495095.1 uncultured Oscillospiraceae bacterium
GACCTCGCAGCTTGGCTCTGTGAAGGGGAAGTGGTGGGGACGGAAGCGGGTCTTTGTGCCCTCGCCGTAGAGGGCGGAGATAAGGCTGTTGAGCGTGCCCTTCAGGTCGGCCATGGTGATGCCCTTATCCACCACAAGCCCCTCAATCTGATGGAACATGGGGGAATGGGTGGCGTCAACCTCGTCCTTGCGATAGACGCGGCCGGGGGCGATTATGCGGATGGGAGGCTTCTGATTTTCCATGACACGGACCTGCATCGGGGAGGTCTGGGTGCGGAGCAGGAGGGAGGAGTCCCCGTCCAGATAAAATGTGTCGCTCCACTCCCGGGAGGGGTGGGTCTCTTCTATATTGAGCTTTGTGAAGTTATACTCGGCAAGCTCAATTTCGGGGCCCTCGGCCACTGAAAAGCCCATGCCGGCGAAAATGTCCTTGACCTCGTCCAGAACTATGCTCATGGGGTGCTTGTGGCCTATGGGGTATTTTTCGCCGGGGATTGTAACGTCCACAGTCTCCGTTTTGAGCTTGGCCTTAAGGGCGGCGGACTCTATGCGCTCCGTCTGCTTTGCGATGGCCTCCGTAAGCGTCTCCCTGACCTCGTTTGCAAGCTGGCCGATAACGGGACGCTCCTCCGGGGAGAGGCTGCCCATCTGCTTTAAAACCGCGGTAAGCTCGCCCTTCTTACCCAGATATTTGACTCTCAGATTTTCAATGTCCGCTTTCTCCTTTGCCTCCGCGAAAGCGTCAAGAGCGGACTGCCTGATTTTTTCAAGCTGCTGCTTCATTTATATATATCACTCCTTAAAAATAAAAAGCCTTTGATTTTCCGCCGGGCAAATAAAAAAGCCTTTCCTCCCATACAAGGGACGAAAGACCATACTTCCGCGGTACCACCCGACTTCCGCGCAGAGCGCGGCTCTTATGCTCCTTAACGCGGAGCCTGCGCCGGTGATTGGCCGGAGCTCCCAGGCGAACCAAGCGCATTCTCAGGCAGGCCGCTTTCAGCCGGTGGCGGCCATTCTCTTTCGCCTTATACACTGCGCTATTTTCCTGTTCAAAGCCATAGATATTCGATTCTTTTTATTTATAGCATATAATTCTGAAAAAGGCAAGAGGGAAATAGGCGTTTACACATTATAAATGCTGAAACCTGGCGCAAATTCAGGCTCCCCGGTACACGGATGTTTTTCAAAAGCCGTTTATAACAACGTTTTCCCTTCTTATATTTTCCCAGGAAAAATACTTCAGTGCTTCTGCGGGGGATATTGGCTCACGGCAGTCGATAATCCCCATTATATAGGCCAGCCTGCCGATTATCTCCCGGGGATGATACCGCTCAAATAGTGCGCCGGCGTCCATGTCGCCGTCCCGCTTGCTGAGCCGCCTGCCGTCGGGGGCCACCAGCAGCGGAACATGAAAATAAGCAGGCTGGGGAAAGCCCAGCATACGCTGAAGCCATATCTGCCTCGGCGTGGAGTCCAGAAGGTCCCTGCCGCGCACCACCTCGGTTACGCCGGAGAGCCCGTCGTCCGTGACCACTGCCAGCTGATAGGCGTAAACACCATCGGAGCGGCGTATTATAAAATCTCCGCAGCCGTGCGCGAGATTTTCGGAAAAATCCCCGAAAACCCCGTCGTGAAATTTTATATCCTCGTCAGGCACGGCGGTGCGCCAGGCCGGGGCGCGTTTTTTTGCGGCTCTCTGGGTCTCCGTAAGGCCGCGGCAGGTGCCGGGATATATAAATTTACCGTCGGACCGGTGGGGCGCGGAGGCGGCGTGCAGCTCGTTTCTCGAGCAGTAACAGGGGTATACGAGGCCCCGGGCGTCAAGCTTTGCGAACATCCCCGCGTAGACCCCGTCCCGCTGGCTCTGGGGCTGGCTCTCATAATCCCAATCAAGGCCAAGGCGCTTTAAATCCTCCTTAAGCTGCTCTGAGTATTCCGGGCGGCACCGACCCCGGTCCAAATCCTCAATTCGCAGGAGCATATTGCCGTTTTGGGAGCGTATGGAGAGCCAGGCCAGCAACGCGGAGCTTATATTTCCCAGGTGCATCCTGCCGCTGGGGCTGGGGGCAAATCTGCCGGTAGGCGTCAAACTTATCACCTCGTATATTTCCCGGAGCCGCGGGAGTTATCATTCTGCGGACACAGCGGCGCGCCGCCGCTAAATGCGTAATGAAACGGTTTTCATATAGTCCGTTATTATATCGGCGCAGCCGGAAACGTCATCCAGGGCAAGCTGGAGCAACGGGATATCCAGCTTTTCATCGGTAATGACGCAGAGCAGCTCCTCTGGAGAAGAGAGGAGCGGGCGGTTAAGCTCTCTGCGGTGTATCTCGATTTTCATGTTTTGGCTTTTTTTGTAGCCCTCGGTGATTATCAGGTCGCACTCCGGCATACGGGCCGCCACGGCCTGAAGGCTCAGCTCCTCCTGAAGATGTTCTACCATGGCAAATTTTTCGCCGGAGGCGATAGCCACAATGTCCGCCCCGGCGTTTGTAAAGCGCCAGGTATCCTTGCCCTCACGGTCCATTTCAAAGCCGTGTACGTCGTGCTTTATTACGCCGAGACGGATGCCGCGGCCTTTAAGCTCCGGTATGAGCTTTTCGATAAATGTGGTTTTTCCCGTGCCGGATTTCCCGACGAAGGTTATAATCGGCGTCGCGTTCAAATTTTTCACATCCTCCGGGGTGTTCAGATTTGTAAATATCTCCTGCCGTGAGGTCTCCGCGTATACGGTGTCCACCGCACGGAGCAGGGAGTGCATGCTGTTGTCGTTTTCCTCCAGAAGCCGCTCCGCCGCCGGAAGGCAGGTTTTTCGGTAAAGGCCGAAAAGAGGCTCGGGACGGCCGCGGTTTAAGTATATGCAGGCGTCGGCGCTGCCTATGGAGCGTATAAGCTCAAGGGCCGCGGAGGCGGAGAGACAGGGCATGTCCCCGGCGCAGAAGAACACAAGCTCCGTATTTGAGGCCAGAAGCCCCGCGTGGAGCGCGCCCAGGGGCCCCCGATGCGGATAGACGTCGTAGACCTCCCGGACTCCCGGGGGCGTTTTTGCAAGATGGCCCGGATAGCCGGAGGCTATAAGCACCTCAGGGCAGAGCTTTGCCCAGAACATGGCCGCCCGCTGGGGGAATGTGAGGCCGCCGAGCTCCATTTTCATTTTGTCCCGGCCCATTCGGGAGGATTTTCCGCCTGCGGCGATAAGGGCAGTAATTTCAGTTTCCATGACAAAATTATAGCAGATAACGCCGGGTTTTTAAAGAGCCATTACGTCATAATGGGGGAAAACCGATTGTCCCGTTTGACTTTGGCGTTGTTAGGGCGGGGCGTGGGCGGTTTTCATCTGTGTAACCCAATCACAAAAAAGAGCGTGCCGTTTTCTCTGCTGAATGAAATAGCCGAAGCTTTAAAAAATTGCAAAAATACTCAGTTCTATACCTGCCGCTGTACCGGTAAAAAGGCATTTCAGTACATGGCAAAGAAAACGCCGAATTTGTTTTATCTATCTTGCGGAGAGACAATTGACGTTTAACTGAAGAATGGGAAAACTGATTTCACAGATTGCATTTTATAGTGAAATATGTTATACTACCCGCATAGCGGACAGCGCAGTGTTTAAACCGCCGGCTTTCGCGCTTTATTGTATGTGAAAAGGGCGGATTTACGTTAAAAGCAATAAATTTCCGCATGGGCGGCGTTTCCACGGCGGCCGCTCAAAAAAATGGAGGCGTTCTCGTTTGAAGCATAAAATTATAGTCCGTGCCGCGGTGCTTATGGCTGCGGCGGCAATGCTTGTGTCAGTTTGCGCAGGCTGTGTTACGCTTGGAGACAGAAACCCCACGGCCACCATAACCTTCAGCACAGGCGACAGCATTACGATAAGGCTTTATTATGACAAGGCTCCCAACACCGTTAAGAATTTTATAAGCCTTGCCGAGTCCGGATTTTACGACGGTACGATAATTCACCGTGTTGTCAAATACTCCTTTGTCCAGATGGGCGACCCCAACGGGGACGGCACAGGCGACGCGGGCTACTACATTAAAGGCGAGTGCGCCAACAACGGATATAAGAAAAACGATTTGACCCACTCCGAGGGTATGGTGTCCATGGCCAGGATGTCCGAGGACTACGACAGCGGAAGCTGCCAGTTTTTCATCATGGTGGGCACAAAGACCACCTACGACGGGGAATACGCCGTGTTCGGCAAGGTCATTGACAACTACGATTTCATTGAAGAGCTTTCAAAATGCGACGTGGACGACAACAAAAGGCCTTTAGACGAGGTTTCCATTGAGTCCGTAACAATAGAAAAATACGGCAGAAGCTTCGGGGAGCCCAGCACCATAAAGAAAAAAGACTGACGCTGAAAGAGGATAAAACCAATGCCGGAAGTACATGAAACGTACTTCCGGCATTTTCACTTTTTACTCCGCTTTTTTAAGCTCCAGCCCTTCTACTATGATCGTTTCCACGTTTTCAGGCTCCACCAGCCGGTTAAAGGCCATGTACATGCTCGTGTAATCGGAGGAAAGGGAGCCCACTGGGCTGTTGGCGTATTCCTCGGAGGACACTATATACTCGGTGCCGTCCTTGAATTTCAGCGTCAGGCTGCTGCAGCCGTCAAGACTCGTGCCGCCGCTTTTAAGCGTAAAGCCCACCGGGGAGAGGAAGCCGGTCATTTCGCCGCCCTGCCACTTTTCTGACGGAGCCGCCTCTGAGACAGGGATAATAAGCTGAGTTTCGTCGTAATTGGCAAAGGTATGGCCAAACTCCTCGTGGAAAGTCCCGTTTGCAGCCCTGAACACTATTTCCACGTCCCTGCCGGACTGCCCGTCGCTGAAGGGCGTGACATATATGACGTATCTTGCGTGGGTATTGCTTGTGGAGTCCTCGTCCAGATATTCACGGGAATCCAGAATATCGCCGCCGGCGGTGCGGAGGCTTATTGTTATGGGGGCATACTCTCCTTTATTGTAATCGTATCTTTCCTTTATGCCCAGCCCGTCAGGGTTATCGACGTCCACGGTCATAACGCCTATGCCGTTTTCATCGAATACGAAGCTGTCCACCGTAAAGGTATATCCGCAGACCTCCGCGACACGTCCGCTCCGGCTCACATATCCGCCCAGGAGCGTTTCGGCGGCCTCCTGGTCCACATCCACCCGTTCTACGGCGGGGTAGGTGTAAGAGGTGCCCGGCCCGTTTCCGTCCGTGACCGTTATGGAATCACGGCCCTTTACGCCCGTGCCGAAGGCACTCTGGAAAAATCCCGTGTGGGCGCCTATGGCATAGGCCGCCGCGCTGAGTATCAGGCAGGCTGCCGCCGCGATAACCGCGATTTTGCCAATACGGCGGCCCTTTCCGTTTGAAATGTTTTTCATTGCAGTCTCCTTTTCAATGCTGTACACGCTGCCGGCGTATACAGAGTCCATGGTTCTTTCCACTATTTCTCTGTCTATATGGCCCATGGCCGACAGAAAATCGAATTTATTCATGCAGATCCTCCATTCCGCCGCTGTGCGCGGCGCTGTTAGAAATAAATTTTCCGGCGAAAGCGATTACAGTACCGGCGCGGTTTATTACACCAGTCCCTCTTTGAGAAGATACCGCTGGAGCTTCTGCCGCGTGCGGAAAAGCGACGTGGCGACGCGGCTTTTTGAACAATTCAGATTCAGGGCGATATCCGCCACGGGCATAAACAGCCAGTAACGGCTGATAAAAATGTTCCGGTCGTTCTCCGACAGCGTGTAAAGAAAGGAATTTATTGCCTCAGCGGCCTCCTTTTCCTCGTATTCGCGCTCCGGGGAGCAGTCAGAGGAAAAACTGTCCCCCAACTCGTCAAGAACGAGAGTCATTTCGCCGCCGCCCCGCTTTTTTGAGTAACGCTCCCGGAGCTTCAGAAGGCTCAGATTCCGCGTGACGGCGGCCACATAGACCCTGAAGCGGTCTGGGCGCTGGGGCGGAATGCTGTTCCACAGAGCCAGATATGTATCGGAGACGCATTCCTCCGCATCCTCCGGGCTGGACAGGATACCGCAGGATATTTTCCTGCACAGCCGCCCGTATTTGTCCTCTGTGCACTTTATGGCGGCCTGATTCCGCTGCCAGAATAGCTCGATTATCTTTTCGTCTTCCATATCGACCTCCTTGGAGAGCTCTCATATATATAGTTGCATTTTTACCGGAGCTGATTACAGGGTTTTTAAAAAATCAGCATCATTAGCGAATCATTCTTTCAGCGGTCCGGCAGTAAAAGAGCCCTGACGCGGGTGCGTCAGGGCTCTTTTTGGAGTTTGTGAGATTTTAAAACTGCGCAATACAGTACGCCGCGTAACCGGCTATAAGCAGCGCGCCGGTTAATGCCGGTTGGATCTATCTTTCCACAGGTAAAAATCCTCCGTTATTAT
>CAZBUH010000104.1:0-6271 GCA_964495095.1 uncultured Oscillospiraceae bacterium
AAAATTAAGGCGCGGCACTTCTGATTTCTGTTATGCGATTTCGCATTGCAGAGGACATAATTTTTAATTTTGTATGCTATTGACATAAAAGCTAAAACGTGCTACACTGCCAACTGCCGACAAGTTAGCGTATACTAACTACGGCAAAAAACGGTATATTGTTACGGGCACGCAGAAGCCGCCCGATTCGGAAAGGAGCGCTTATGTCAGAAGCAGAACAGAAATTTTTGGAGATTGTGGATTTGAAAAAGGGATTCGGGAGCGGGGACACCCGCCAGGAGGTCCTGTGCGGAATGACTTTTTCGGTGTCAAAAGGGGAATTTGCCGTGCTTTTGGGGCCCTCCGGCTCCGGCAAATCCACGTTGCTGAACATCATCGGCGGAATCGACAGCGCCGACTCAGGATATATATCCATCCACGGCGACAAGCTGAAGGATTTGGACGAAAAGCAGTTGACCAGGTACCGCAGAAAGCATCTGGGCTATGTTTTTCAGATGTATAACCTTATCGGGAACCTAAATGTGAAAGAAAATATCGAGGTGGGGGCCTACCTGTCTGACGCCCCGCTGGATATTGACGAGCTGCTCAATACGCTGGGGCTCTACGAGCACCGCCACAAGCTGCCAAACCAGCTCTCCGGCGGACAGCAGCAGCGCGTTTCCATCGGCCGGGCAATCGTCAAAAATCCGGATATACTGCTGTGCGACGAGCCCACCGGCGCTCTGGACTATAATACGTCCAAGGAGATTTTGAAGCTCATCGAGGACGTAAACGCGAAGTACGGCAACACCGTTATTATGGTCACCCATAATGAGGCGATCAGGAATATGGCCGACCACGTAATCAAGCTGCGCGATGGGCGCGTGCGGCTGAACGAGCAGAACCCCCATAAAATTTCCGCCTCTGACCTGGAGTGGTAAAGGGGGGCGTCGGACGTGGGAAAGAAGAAAATTAAAAATCCGCTGGTGCGGCGCATTCCCAGGGAATTTCTGGGCGACTGGAGAAAATATCTCGTAGTCAGCCTGTTCCTGATTCTCACCATTGGATTTGTGTCCGGAATGTATGTGGCAAACGGCAGCATGATGGCTGCCGCAGACGAGGGCGTGTCAAAATACAGGCTGGAGGACGGACACTTTGAGCTGGATTGCAAAGCAGACCCGGAGCTGCTGTCCGCCATACAGTCCGGGGAAAAGGCGGACGTGAAGCAGTATTATCTGGACGAGGCGGAAAAAGAGCTGGACGAAAAATTTCAGGAGGAATTCCGGCGGGAGTTTACGCAGCAGTTCGACTCTGAGTTTGAGGAGAATTTCAAAACGGCCTTTGAAACCGAAATGAAGCAGTCCCTGCTTCAGGAGGGGCTGGATGAGGCGGCTGCAGAGGATATGCTCCCCGGGCTGGTGGAGCAGGCCATACAGTCCGGGTCTTACCAGTCGGCCTATGACGAGGCTTACGACGGCGCGTATCAGAGCGCCTATGAGGAGGCGTACCCCGCGGCGTATGATGAGGCGTGGGACGGGCTACAGAGTGAAATTGATGAAAAATACGCCGACGCCGAGGAGCGGTACGAGTTGGACGACCCGGATTTCCGGGCTGTTCCGGTGACGGTCTATGAAAACTTTTTCCGCAGCGAGGATGAGGATAACGACAACGACGGAGCGGTGGACGGAACTGTCCGGGTCTATGGAAAAACCGACGCGGTAAACCTGGCCTGCCTGATGGATGGGCGCTTTCCCGGGAATCAGGAGGAAATCGCCATCGACAGGATGCACGCGGATAATGTGGGCGTCCGTGTGGGCGATACCATAACGGTAGGGGGGAAGAGCTGGCAGGTGGTAGGGCTGCTGGCATATGTGAATTATTCCACCCTGTACGAAAAAAGCACGGATTTCATGTTTGACGCCATCAAATTTGACGTGGCAATGGTGACAGAGGAGGGCTTTGAACGCCTGGAAAGTCCCGTTCATTACGCTTACGCCTGGCAGTACGAAAACAGCCCGGCGGACGAACAGGAGGAAAAGCGCCTTTCCGACGATTTCCTGAAGGCCCTGCTTACACAGGCGGTGATAAACGGCGCAGAATTGGAGGATTATCTTCCCCGGTACATAAATCCCGCCATCAACTTTGCGACGGAGGACATGGGCTCCGACAAAGCTATAGGCGGCGTACTGCTGGACATCCTGATTGTAATTATCGCGTTTATCTTCGCGGTGACAATCAGCAATACCATAGCAAAAGAGGCCCAGGTCATCGGCACTCTCCGCGCCTCCGGCTATACAAGGGGAGAGCTTATACTGCACTATCTCGCCATGCCGGTGATAGTAACGCTCATTGCGGCGGCAGTCGGGAATCTGCTGGGCTATACGGCGTTTAAGTATGTGGTGGTTTCCATGTACTATAACAGCTACAGTCTGCCTGCATATGAAACGGTATGGAATCCGGAGGCTTTTGTGAAAACCGTGCTCATTCCCGCTGCACTGATGCTGGCAGTAAATCTCGCCGTGATAGTGAAGATGATGCGGCATACGCCTTTGCAGTTTTTGCGCCGTGATTTAAAGCGATCAAAACGCAAAAAGGCAATCCGCCTGCCGCGCTGGGGATTTTTCAGCCGTTTCCGCCTGCGCGTCATGTTCCAGAACGCGCCAAACTACCTTATCCTGTTTTTCGGCATCTTCTTCATCTCAGTTATGCTGGCGATGGCGGTGGGAATGCCGGAGACTCTGGACTATTACAAAGAGAACGCGGCGGACATGATGTTTGCAAAGTATCAATATGTGCTCAGCGCCGGCCAGGACGGGGATGGACAGCCTGTACGCACCGAAAACAGCGATGCTGAGCCTTTCGGCCTGTATTCACTGCAGAGAAAAAGCGACGTTTTGGATGAGGAGGTCTCGGTCTATGGAATTGCCGGCGGAAGTCGGTATGTCCGGATAGACGATTTAAGCTCCATTGGGGAGGATCAGGTCTATGTCTCCTCCGCCTTTAGGGACAAATACGGCCTCAAAATCGGAGACTCCGTACTTCTGGACGAAAAGTACGAGAACAGGCGGTATTCGTTTGAGGTTGCGGGCTTCTACGATAAGTGTATAAGCATCGCGGTGTTTATGCCCATAGAAAATTTCCGGGCCGTGTTCAATATGGATGCGGACGAATTCAGCGGGTATCTGTCCGACACAGAACTGACGGACCTGGACGAAGATACCGTTGCGTCCGTAATCACTGAGCGGGACATCACAAAAATGTGCGACCAGCTTGACCACTCCATGGGCGCGTATATGAGGTATTTTCAGGTTCTGTGCATTCTGCTGTCGGCGGTGCTGATTTATCTGCTCGCCAAGATTATCATCGAAAAGAACGAAAACGCCATCTCCATGACAAAAATACTGGGCTACGAAAACCGGGAAATTGCCAGCCTGTACCTGCTCTCCACAACCATAGTTCTGGTGATTGCTGACGCTGTCAGCGTCGCACTGGGCGTGCTGGTAATGGAACAGGCGTGGAAGGTCATCATGGCCGAGTACAGCGGGTGGTTTCCATTCGTCATACAGCCCGCCGGATACGGGAAGATTTTCGTATTTGTGCTGATTGGCTACCTGCTGGTGGCGGGCTTTGATTTTAAGCGGATTAAGAAAATCCCAATGGATCAGGCGCTGAAGAATGTGGAATAAACCGGGAACGCGCGTCGGAAGCATTGACAAAGCTGAAATCCGACCGCTCCAAAGCCAATTTAAGGGCCGGCGCTGATGCGCCGGCCCTTAATAAGCGTAAAAGAAAATTTCGGAGTAAATATGCAGTTTGACTGACAAACCGGCAGCCGCCGCCTGTCACCAGCAGTTTTTGCAGTATACGTATCCCCTTGAATCTGCGTCGCCTAATGTCATTTCCGTGTAATATTTCATCCCGGAGCAATCGGAGACAGAATGGATTTTACCGTTTCTGCTGACGTATACGGTCATGTCTGCGGAATGACCGTTAATTGCGGTCAGTGCGGGGATTGGCGCAGGTGCAATCGTGGGCTCCGGCGTCGGAGCAATTGTAGGAGTTGGCGTAGGCGCAATTGTGGGCTCCGGTGTCGGAGCAATTGTAGGAGACGGCGTAGGTGCGATTGTGGGCTCTGGTGTCGGTGCAATTGTGGAAAACGGTGTAGGTGCGGTTATTGGAGTTGGCGTAGGTGCGATTGTGGGAGACGGTGTCGGAGCCGACGCGGACACCGAATCAGCCTCCGGCGTCTCAGATGGCTCTTGGGATTGCAGGGATTCCTGTTCCGAAGAAGCGGATATCCGGGTATCGCCGGATATATCGGACGAAGGATTGCCGGTATTGCCGGAGCCGATAGTCCAGACAGATGCGAGAAGCACAACGAAAGCGGCAGCCGCCGCGATGATTATAACAGGCGTATTTTTCTTTTTCTGGGCATATCCGCATTTTATGCACACCTTTGAGTTCCTGCCTATGGGCTGTCCGCAATGGGTGCAGAAATATTGCTTTTCTTTTTTCATCTTAATTCGTCCTTTATGTTTATTTGGCTGACGTTAAAACATATTTTGATAAACGGTGCGGTACTGCCTAAAACGAATTATAGAATATTGATGAAGATATGTCAACAAATGGGCGCATCCAGGCACACTTGGGCAGAAAACCCGGCGCCGCCCCTCCGCCCGGCAGGACGGAAGCAGCGGCGGACTTTATAGGGCGCGATGGACAGCAGATGGGCCGATGCCATAAAGCAAATAGCTTTGCTCTCTTGCTCTTTTTGAAAATATGTGTTATGCTTGCCTAAACCGCTTTTATGCTTTAAAGCGGAGCGGCGGTTTTAGATTATAAGCTGGGGGCAGGTATAATGAAAAATATTGTTGTGGCGGGATTGGGCCTCATCGGCGGGTCGCTGGCCTCGGCGCTTATGGGATTTGAGGACTACCATATTATCGGTGTAAATCGGGCGGGCGAGACCTTAAACTATGCGGCTGAGCATGGGATAGGGGACGAGGTGACCGACGACGTCCTGTCCGCTGTGCGGCGCGGAGACGTGGTATATCTTTGCTATCCGCCCCAGATGATAATAGACTTTATGGAGAAATATAAGGGCGAATTCAAAGAGGGAGCCCTTGTGACGGACGTCTGCGGAATAAAGACGGCAATTATGGAGGCGTCAAAATGCCTGCCGGACACGGTGGATTTTATCGGAAGCCATCCCATGGCCGGCCGCGAGGTGAGCGGGATAAAAAATTCCCTGCCCACGCTTTTTAACGGCGCACATTATATAATAACACCAAGAAGCGGCAGCAAGCGGGAAAATATCGAGCTTTTGACCCGCATCGCGGCAAAGCTCGGCTGCATGGATATCGTAAATACCACGCCTGAAAAGCACGACTCCATAATCGCCTACACGAGCCAGGCGATGCATATAATGGCCGTCGCGGTCTGCGACGACCCGTATATGTTCGACTGCCTTGGGTATGAGGGCGGCAGCTTCCGCGACTGCACAAGGGTGGCGGCCCTTGACGTGCCGCTGTGGACGGAGCTTTTCAGCCTGAATTCCAAAGCCCTTTCCGAGGTGCTGGAGAGGCTTGAAAAAAATCTCCACGCATACCGTGTGGCCGTGGAAAGCGGTGACAGGGACTATCTTGCCGCAAAGCTCAATGTGTCCGCATCCAGAAAAAAGCTGATGAATTTTGAGCATACCAGAGGCGACGATATGTCGTCGCTTTATAAGAAAAAATAAAAATCCGCCTCACGTAAGATTTTCCGCGGATATTTCAGCGCCTGTGCGGAAAGTTAACGTGAGGTGATTTTCTATGTCAAAAAGGGGAATGGCCCGTCCTGAATGGACTCATGTAAAACCTGAAAATGAGGTGCCGCCCGTACCCGAGCTTCAGGGCGGCGCGAAGCGCAGCAAGGAAAAGGCAAACCCCATAATCGCCGGCACAAATAAGGTCTATCACACCGAAAGGCCGATTTCCGGCGCATATTCGGCCATAGACACGGACCTTGCCAGGGATAACCTGGAAAACGATATCCCGGCGGCGGACCTTGAGGACCTTAAATAAGCGGAGGAAAAAGCGTCGGCCGAAAAACTTTTGAGGAATATGAAAATAAATTCTCCGGCAGGAAATGCCGGAGAATTTATTTTGCCAGCCAGTCTGTAAGCCGGGTTCTGTATTTGACGGCCATCTATCTAAGCCCGGCGTTGCCGCCGGGCTTCAGCCATAGGAGGGGACGGCCGGGCAAGCCGTAATGTCCCCAATGTTGCTCCGGATAGAGTTTACAGCGCCGG
>CAZBUH010000105.1:0-6259 GCA_964495095.1 uncultured Oscillospiraceae bacterium
TCCCGACCGGCAGCAGGGCGACCAGGAAGCGAAAAAGGCCATGCACCTGGCGGCCATATACAGCGCAATAGCCGAGGCCCTGGGGCAGGCGATGCGCGATATGCGCGAGGCGCGCTTCGGCGCGGCGGCGGGCAGCGCGGACGTCAACATAAACCGCGATATAGAGACCGCGGACGGCTGGTGGATAGGTCAGGGCGGAGACGGCCCCTCCGACAGGACCCTTACGGCCCTCCGATTTGACGGCCTTGACGGAAAGCCTATAGCCATCCTGTACGGCTATGCCATAAAATCCGCCGTTATGGATTTTGCGCACCGGGACGACGGTACAAGAGAGAGCACCGCGGACATTACAGGAAGGGCCTGCCGGTATGCCGAGGAGCATCTGGGCGCGCCGGTGATGTTCTTTATGGGCGCAGCGGGAGATCAGGTACCCATAAAGCAGGCGGACTGTCTGGCGCCCGATGAAAACGGACACCTTCACCGCGTTTCCGATTATGACAATGGCTTCGGATATATTGAGGAGCTTGGAGAAAAGCTGGGCAGGAGCGTGGTTGAGACTGCGGCGGCGGCGCGATGCACCGAGGAGGCCCCCATATTGCGCATGGAGCACAGGAATATGCTGCTCGCCGGAAAGAAAAGCTTTGAGAGAGGCGGAAAAGAGCCGCCGCTCAGGGAGTACACATACGTACCGGCGGAGGAGCAGTGCCTTGAGGTGGAGCTTCTGCGTATCGGGAACACCGCTATGGTTGGGGTAAAACCCGAGGTAACGGCCGTCATCGGCATGAAGCTCCGTGAGGCTTCACCGTTTGAGCATACGATGCTGGTATCCATGGTCAACGGAGGACAGGAGTATCTGGCCGATGAGCTGGAATATGACCGGTTTGAATATGGAGCGCTTCACTCCGTCTTTGCGAAGGGCGCCGCAGAGCTGTTTGTTGAAAGGATGGAAAAGTGGCTCCGCGAGAGCTGATATAGGAGTTGTCATATGAAAAAAGAACAGAAGGCCCAGGGACAGCCTGAAAAAATATGGAACAAAATGTTTATCAGCATATTTGCCGTCAATATGCTGATGAATCTTTCCAAGCAGATGATGAACACCCTGATTTCAAAATACGCGGACGCGCTGGGAGCGTCGGCCACAGTTGTCGGTGTGGTCGCAAGCATGTTTGCGATAACCGCCCTGATATTCAAGGTAGTGGCGGGACCGGCTATAGATTCGTTCAATCGGAAATACATTGTGTTCGGCTCCATGGTTCTCATGGCCATTTCGTACTTTGGATACAGCATGTCCGCCGGCGTGTCGTCGCTTATAGTGTTCAGATTGGTACAGGGCATGGGCCAGGCCTTTTCGGCCACCTGCTGCCTGGCCCTGGCGTCGGATGCACTGCCGGCGGATAAGCTGGGCACCGGTATCGGATATTTCTCACTGGGCCAGGTGGCGTGCCAGACTGTGGGCCCGGCCATCGGCCTTTGGCTCGTGAAGCTGGTCGATTACCGGCTGACCTTCGCAATCGGCGCGGCCATGATATTCGGCGCGGCCCTGCTTGCGCTTACGGTCAAGGTCCCCTTTGAGAAAAAGAAAAAGTTTAAGATATCGCTGAACAGCGTCATCGCAGTGGAGGCGCTGCTGCCGGCGGCGCTTATGTTCCTGATTACTGTTACATATTCCATCGTCAGCGCATTTATCATTATATTCGCAGAAAAGCAGGGCGTGAAGGGCAATATCGGACTGTTCTTTACCGTATATGCCATCGCGCTGCTGTTCACCCGCCCGGTTTTCGGGCGTCTGGCCGACAGGGTGGGATTCGTGCGCGTATTTATCCCGTCGCTGTTCTGTTACGCGGCCGCTTTTATTATCATCAGCTTTTCAAACCGCCTGATGATGTTCCTGCTGGCGGCAGTGGTCTCCGCCTTTGGATACGGAATATGCCAGCCGGCGGTACAGGCGCTGAGCATGAAATGCGTACCAAAGGAACGGAGAGGCGCGGCCAGCAGCACAAATTACATCGGCGACGACCTGGGCTTCCTTCTCGGGCCTGTGGCGGCGGGCGCCGTGGCCGACTGGCTCGGGTACGCCCCGATGTGGCGCATTATGCTGATACCCATAGCCGGGGCGCTGGTGCTGACGCTTGTGTTCAGAGTCAGGATCACCGGGATTGAAAACGGCTTTAAGGAGAGAAGCGCCGCAGAGAAGGCCGGAGACTGATTGTTTCTAATTGGTAAACAATCACCTCAATATTAAATTTGATTAATTTTAGAAAATCTGCTACTTGTATAAATAGAATCTAGTCTTGGCCAAGACATTTTGTGAAAGGAGTACAACATGAAAAAGATAGTAGTTCTTCTATTGGCGCTTGCCATGTTATTCACTCTGATGGCCTGCGGTAATGGGACCGTAGATGAGACAGAGCCGCCTGCCGCAGATGATGCCGGGAATGTACAGCAGACCAAAGCGCCGGAACCGGCGGGCACGGAGCCTGGTAACGAGTCAGAGGACACAGGCGAGCCCGAGGCCTCCGGCAGCGGATATTATAAGTATGATTTGCCGCTTACCACAGAGGAGGTTGAATTCTCCATCTGGACAAACCAGTTCAGCACCAACATCAAAAACGCCTACGAGGATATGAACGACCTGGCCTTTTACTCCACTCTGCGCGACAGGACAGGCGTAAATATAGACTGGATGCTCGCCGGCTCCGACGGCTGGCAGGAGATGAACATCCTGATTTCAGTCGGCGACCTGCCCGACGGCGTTGCCGGCCTCGGCACTCAGTACACAGGCGGCGAGGCCAAGGCTTATGAGGAGGACGTTATCCTCTCGCTGAACGATTACATGGATGAGCACGCCCGCAATTACAAATACATCCTTGAGTCTGACGAAAATCAGCGCAAGGCCTGCACTATAGACGGTCAGGTGCTCGGCTTCTATAAGCTCCGCGGGGCAAATGAGTTCCCGTCCTATATCCTGGCTATCCGTCAGGATTGGCTTGACGAGCTGAATATGGAGGCCCCGCAGACCATCGATGAATATCATGACGTCCTTACCGCGTTCAAAACTGAGCTCGGCGCCACCGACGCCCTGTATCTGAACACTTACGGCATCACCACCGGCGGACATTTCGGCGGCGCATTCGGCATCAACGCTTTCTATGCGGCGCGTCAGACCCAATACATGCTCTTTGTTGAAGACGGCAAGGTGAAATGGTCCCCGTTTGAGGAGGGCTTCAGGGATTACCTTCAGACCTTTGTTGACTGGTATTCCGAGGGCCTGATATTCAAGGATTTCGTCTCCGACTACAACAGTGAAAGCGATATGAATATCCGTGAATTCCTGTTGGCCGAGGGACGCACCGGAGTCGGCACCACGCTGATTGCGCAGCTTGGCAGCTACGACACTATGTCCGGCGGTACCTGGTCGGGCGCTTACGTCCCGGCCATGAACAAAGGCGAAACGACCCACTTCAGCGATTCCATCGTTACCTTCCAGGCCGGCAACGGAATGTTTATGACCACAGGCTGCTCAAATCCGGAGCTGTTCTGCGAGTGGTGCGATTACCTGTACAGCGAGGAGGGCCAGCTTCTTCACAACTACGGCCCCGAGGGAGAGACGCTGTACTATGACGCGCAGGGCAATCCCCAGATTGACTACGACGTTCTTTATAACAACGTGGAGCTCTTCGGCGAAGGCCGTTCCGAGAACATGGGCGTGTTCTATTACCTGGGCGCGGACGCCATGTGGACGCTGAACGACGCGTCGCCGAGACTGGGATATTTCTCGGAAGCTCAGCTCACGGCCATTGAAAGGGCAAAATACAACACGGATAACGCAAACTGCCTGCCGCAGGGACTGGTTCTCAACTCTGAGGAAAAAGAAGAGTTCAACAACTTGTTCGGTGATATAGATACTTATTTTGCAGAAAACTATCTGGCCTTTATTATGGGCTCCAAGCCCATGAGCGAGTATGACGGCTTTGTTCAGAAGCTCAAGGATATGGGCGGAGAGCGGCTGATAGAAATATATCAGGGCGCCTACGACAGATATAACGCATAATTTTTCAGGGCTTTTTAATACAACGCGGGGCGGCATCTGCTTTCTCGCGTTGTCCTTGAAGCAGCAATACGGCGGCGGGAGGAAAACCGATGTATGAATTAAAGGTCGGGGCCGGCAAAGTATGTATTGATCCGCCGGACGGAATGTACCCAATGCACACACGGTTTTCCGTATGCGCTGAAAAGTACAATTCCTGTTATTGCCGATCCGTTATCCTGGATAACGGCAAAAAAAGGGTACTGCTTGTGAGCTATGAGCTCAGCGACCAGCCCCAGGTATCGGAGCTGGGAGAGATACTGGGCAGGGCGGCAGGCGTACCGGGAGAATACGTTGTAATCTCCGTTACGCATAATCACGCATCGCCCTGCGACAGCAAGCAGGCTTCGCAGGTCCCTTTCCTGACGGAAGACGATAAGAGCAAGCTCCGGCAGTACAGGGAACTGCTTATCGAATGCGGAATACGCAGCGCCAGAGCCGCGACCGAATCTCTCAGGCCCGCCAGATACGGCTACGGGGAATGCGACAGCTATATCAATGTAAACCGCAACCGAAAGACGCCCCTGGGGCGTTGGGTGGCGGGCTCAAACTACGCCGCCTACAGCGACAGGACCCTGTCCATGATAAAATTTACGGACTTGGAAGGACGGCTTATTGCGGCCATACTGAATCACGCGACTCACGCCGGAATCGGAATGGGCGAAAAAACAGCCAGCAGCTTTCCGGGTGTGGCCTGTGAATTTGTGGAGGAATATTTCGGAAACGGCTCTGTCGTAATGTGGACCAGCGGCGCCGCCGGAGATCAGGAAATCATCCCGGTGGGAGAGCTGCTTATGCAGTACCCCGACGGCTACGTTGAGCGTATCGAGGCTTCCGGCCCGGAACTGAAATATGCTCAGATGGAGGTCCTGGGGCGCAGCCACGGCGCCGATGCGGCGGCGGGCCTGGATTCAATTACGGAATACCGCTCTTGTATGCCCATAAAGCATCTGCATACGTCTGTCATGCTGACAGCGCAGAAAAAAGCGGGCGGCCCCTCGGGACTGGCGCCGTCGCAGATAGGGATTTTTAAGGAGAGCACTGTGAGCGCCGGGAGTAAACTGAGGCCCAAATCGCCCGCGCCGGACGGTTATAATCCCAATATCTACGGCCTGCCGGAGATGGAAGAGGACCCCGGACACCCGGTGGAGATGAAAATGCAGCTCTTGCTGCTGGGAGATATTGCCGTTGTATGCGCCGGAGCGGAGCTGTTCTCCGCCATCGGGAAAAACATCAGGGATGCTTCCCCGTATAAGCGGACCGTAATCATCACCCATACCCAGGAGGGCGAGCACGTGGGATATGTGCCGGACCAATCTGCCGTCGGGTGCAGGCTTTTTGAGTGCTACGGCAAAATTATGCCGGGGCAGTCAGACGCGGCTATTACGGAAAAGGCGAAGGAGCTGTTCAGCGCTGCGCTGGGCCAGGAGTAAATAATCACGGCGAATGGAGATTAATATGAAAAAAATCAGAATTGCAATGATAAGCAACGGCCTGGCCGGACATGCGGACCGGTTTGCGGCAAAAGCGCAGAGCTACGAGGAGTGCGAGGTCGCTGCGGTTTGGGACAAGGACGCCGCGCGCGGCGGCAAATGGGCAGAGGAGCTGGGCTGCCGGTTTGAGGGCGACTACGATAAGCTTGTAAACGATCCTGAAATCGACGCTTTTATCATAACGACCCCCGCGGCCGGACGTGCGGAAAAAATACTTGCCGCGATACGGGCCGGAAAACACATCTATGCGGAAAAGCCCCTGGCGGCAACATTGGACGAGGCGTATGCCATACGCGACGCGGTGAAAAAAAGCGGAGTGTATTTTGTGATGTCCGATCCCATACGCAAGCCGCCGCTTCTTTTCCTGAAGAAAATGGCCGACGAGGGAGCCTTCGGAGAGCTTTCCAGCGTACGTATGCGTATTGCCGGCGATTTGATAAACCATCCGTGCCGCGCCGAAATGGCTGAGGATATGAAGGATAACGGCGGGGTGCTTTTCAGCAGCCACTGCATTCATATCCTGGCGTATTTTCTCGGCCGTCCGCAGGGAGTGACTGCGGTTTTCAAGGACTTTGAAAATTGGGATGTGGATTGTGACACCGACGCGAACTCCATCGCCGTTTTCAGCTATGACGGCGGAGTTTACGGAGTTGCCGAGGCCAGCATGACCTCATTCGGC
>CAZBUH010000106.1:0-6248 GCA_964495095.1 uncultured Oscillospiraceae bacterium
ACAGCCTTGCAACCTCGTCTGCGAGCTTCAGCGCGCCCTCGCCGCCCTTTGCCCAGACCTCGGACAGCACGGCGTTTACCCCGAGCTCCTTGCAGCGGCGCTCCACAAGCTCCAGCTCCGCGTCGGTGTCGGTGGGGAAGCGGTTTATGGCAACAACCGCCGGGAGACGATAGACCTTTGTAATATTCTCCACATGGCGCAGAAGATTGGGAAGCCCCGCCTCCAGAGCCTGGAGATTTTCATTGTTAAGCTCTGCTTTCGGTACGCCGCCGTGGTTTTTAAGGGCCCTGACGGTGGCGACGATAACTACGGCGTCGGGCTTCAGACCCGCCATGCGGCATTTTATGTCGAGGAATTTCTCGGCGCCCAGATCAGCGCCGAAGCCCGCCTCCGTAACGGTGTAGTCGCTCAGCTTAAGCGCGGTCCTTGTGGCCATGACTGAGTTGCAGCCGTGGGCGATATTTGCAAAGGGGCCGCCGTGGACTATGGCAGGAGTGTGCTCAAGAGTCTGGACAAGGTTTGGCTTGAGCGCGTCCTTTAAAAGGGCGGTCATGGCGCCCTGCGCGTGCAGGTCCGAGGCGGTGACAGGAGCGCCGTCGTAGTTATATCCCACGATTATGGCGCCGAGACGGCGTTTTAAATCCATAAGGTCTGATGCGAGGCAGAGTACGGCCATAATTTCCGAGGCCACGGTTATGTCGTAGGAGTCCTCTCTGGGACATCCGTTTACCTTGCCGCCGAGGCCGTCTACAACATAGCGGAGCTGACGGTCGTTCATATCCACGCATCTGTGCCAGGTGATGGATTTCGGGTCGATTCTGAGAGCGTTGCCCTGGTAAATATGGTTATCCAGCATGGCGGCAAGCAAATTGTTCGCCGCACCTATGGCGTGCATATCGCCGGTAAAATGCAGGTTTATGTCCTCCATAGGCACAACCTGTGCGTATCCGCCTCCGGCGGCGCCGCCCTTTATGCCGAAAACGGGGCCGAGAGACGGCTCGCGCAGCGCAACGATGGCGTTTCTGCCGGTGCGTCTGAGACCGTCGGCGAGGCCGACAGTCGTGGTGGTCTTGCCCTCGCCGGCAGGGGTGGGGTTTATGGCGGTGACAAGAATGAGCTTGCCGTTGGGACGGCTTTCCAGGCTGTTCAGTATGCTGCAGTCGATTTTTGCCTTATAGTTTCCGTAAAATTCAACGTATTCCGGCGCAATTCCGGCTGTTTTTGCGATTTCGCTTATGTGCAGCATGGGGGTTGCCTGTGCAATTTCAATATCGCTTTTGATTTCCAATAGAGACACTCCTTTACTGAAACTATATTTTGGGGGATTATCTGTCCGCGGGCTTTTTTACGAAAAAGCCAATGACCATATCGGTAAGGGCTATGACGAGTATGACTCCGAAGGTGGAGATATAGGAGCCGCCCGACGCGTCGATAAGCGCGCCGGAGAGCAGCGGGCCCAAAAAAGAAGAGGGGATTGCGCAGCAGTTTACTATGCTGAGATTTACGGCGTAGTGCTTGTCCCCATAAAATTGCCTGACTACGGAGGTGCTTATGGTGACGCTGCTGCCGTAGCAGACGCCCATAAGGAGCATGCCCGCGAAAACAAGCGCTGTTATATGGGCATAGCCTCCGGCAAAAAGGAGGGCTCCGGTAACTATGAGCATAATGTTGGCGAAAAGCATGGTTTTCCGCTGGCCCAGCTTATCCAGCATAAAGCCAAGGGGAATGCGGCTGAAGCCGTTGCAGACCGATACAAGAAGGCCCAGTATGGCCGCGGCCCCGTATGCGGCCGCAATATTGGCGGCGCTGTTTATAACCATAAGCCCGGAGGAGCACATGCACACGTTCCAGAGAAAAAAGAGCCAGAAAGCGGGATGCCGGAGCATCCGGCCCGGAGTGTAGTCCTGCCCGGAGGAGCCTGACGCAGAAACTCCGGAAATCCGGGAGGCTTCCGCGCCGGGTATTTTTACTATGGCGGCGCCGGCGCCCATAACCGCAATAAACAGTACGGCCAGTATGCGGAAGGCTGCATTTATGCCGATTTTCGGAATCACGGCATTGGCGGCCTGACCCATAACCAGCGTGCCGATTCCGAAGGCCGTAAGGAGCAGGCCGGTAACGGCTCCGCTCTTTTCGGGAAACCATCTCGGAATGCCGCTTACGATGGCGTTGTAGCCCAGGCCGGTGCCCATACCGGAAAACAGGCCGTAAAACACGAAAAGCATTATCCGGGCCGCGCCAGGGCTGCCGGCCGGCATAAAGGAAGCGCCCATAAAGCCTATAAGGAGGGCAGCACCGGAGACCAGCACGGTGACGCGGTTTGAAGTCCGGCCGGAGAGCTTGCCCCCCAGAAATCCGCCTAAACAGTAGCAGACCATGGTTATTGAGAAGTTGGCTGAGAGAACGGTGTCCTTCCAGCCGTAAATTTCCTTAAGGGGGTCTTTAAAAATCGACCATGCGTAGAGCGTTCCCAGACAGAGCATCATGACAATGCCTGCTGCAAGATACAGAATACGTCGGTTTTTTGCATTTTCCAATTTCCTGAGCATCTCTTTCCTGATTGATTGGTAGTAATTATACCATATCAGGGCAGAAAATCATATAGCAAATCGAAATAAAAAGAAAACGGACTTCCGCAGAAATCCGTCTTATTTAATCAGCCGCCTGTTACAGTGAGCGTCTCGCTCAGCGGCTCCATGGTGCAGAAGGTGAAGGAGCCTTTTGCAGCAAGCCTGCCGCCGTCAAAAATCCGGGCCTCGCATAGGGTGACGCGCTTGCCGGGCTTTACCACCTCCGCCTTGCACTTCAGCACAGCGTCCGGCGGAACGGAGCGTACATAGTCGATATTGCCGTTTATTGTGACGCAGCCGAAGCCGGTGGTGTAGGCCGCCAGGCCCGAAAGCTGGTCCATAATCGAAAAGAGCACGCCGCCGTGGATTATGCCCCGGGGATTGCAGTTCTGCGGCGACATGCGGATCTCGCCTGAAGCGCTGTGTTTTGAGATGTCGGTGACAATCAGTCCCATCTCGCTGGTAAAATTGCCGGGCGCGTTGGCGCGCTTTAAAAGCTGTTCAAAAATATCTGTCATGTTGCTTGTCCTCCTGGCACAGGTTATTTAAATATTAAAGAAACGGACGGAAAATGTCAAGAGTCCTGTTTTGCCCGGGCCCTGCCGCGATAAATAAAAGTCCGCCCGCCTGGGAGCTTCCTGACCCGGCGGGCGGGCAAACGCGGGAGGATGGGAGAAGAAAGCGCCCCACGCCCTGCTTATTCAGTTCTGAACATATAGCTGGTTATACGGCGAGGCGGAGTTCGGGGTCAGCACATAGAACTGTCCTGAAGTTATTTTTTCCGCGTCGCCGCCGAAATATGAGCAATACTCCTGGGCGTATTTTTTAATTAGCTCCATATCCTCCTTTCCGGCGGGGAGGCATTTTACCTGTATTGGGAGGCCGGAGGGGGGAGCGTCGCACCGGAGGCATATTCTGCCGCCGTGCATGCCGGTGCCGGTGAAATATCCCACAGGCGGCTCGCCGTTCTGGCCTATGCCGAGGACGATTATAATGCCTCCGGCCTGGTATTCGCCCAAAAAGCTGCCGGTCCTGCCGCCTACGACAACCACCGGAAATTTTTCCTGATACGCCTTCATATGTATGCCGCAGCGGTATCCGGCGTTGTCCTTTATAAAAATCTTCCCGCCGCGCATCCCGTAGCCGGTGGCGTCGCCGCTGCTGCCGCAGATAACGAGAAGCCCGTCGTTCATGGTGTCGCCTACGGCGTCCTGGGCGTTTCCGTGCACCGTTATCCGGGGGCCGTCAAAATATGAGGCCAAAGCGTTTCCCGGTATGCCGTTTATCGTTATGTCTTTTCCTGACATCCCGCTTGCTATAAAGCGCTGCCCAAGGCAGTTGTTAAGGGTTATCTGCTTATCCGCCGAGGCGCGTATACGCTCGTTTATTTCCTTGTGGTCCAGACCTGTTACATCTATTACCATTTACTGTACACCTCCGAGCTTGCCCACCCTGTCTTTTTTGGCAAAGGCCATAAGCTGTGGGCGTTCCTTTATCATATCAAAATCAATGGAGTCCAGGGGGGTCTGTTCCCTGATAAGGGACGTATATATTCCCGCGCGCTCGATATCGCCGATAAGGATATAGCCCTTTAACAGTCCGTCCTTTACCACAAGCTTTTTATAGCTGTATTTTCCCTCAGTGGGGACGATAATCTCCTGTCCGTCGTAGCTGCCGGCGGTGATATAGTGAAGGTCGAAAACGCCCATGGCGTTCATGGCGATGGCCTTCTCAAATTTCTTTTCCCCTCCAGCCATGCTGATGCCGGCGGCCTCGCCCTGCATATAGGCGTTGGGGAGCAGCGCAAGTATCTTGTCGCTTCCGGTGGTTATATCGCGGCTTACAGTGCAGTCCCCGGCGGCGTATACGTCCGGCACGCTGGTTTTGCAGCTTTCGTCGATGATTATGCCGCGCTGTATTTCGCAGCCGATGCTCTGGGCAAGCTGGGTCCTGGGCCGCACGCCAACGGCGGTGACGAGGATATCGAAATCCAGCGTATTCCCGCTCTGAAGCACGGCGGTATTTTTATTATAGGTTTTTACGCTGTCGCCCAGGATGAATTTTACGCCCTTTTCCTCCATATACTCCCGCATTATCTGTGAGCCGCGCTCGTCCATAACCGAGGGGAGTATCCTGTTTGCCATGTCCACAACGGTGACGGAGGATACCTTATCGAGTATGCCCTCCACGCACTTAAGGCCGATAAGCCCGCCGCCCACTACCAATACGCGGCTTTCCGGCGTAAGGGCGGCCCAGAGGGCCTTCGCGTCGTCAAGGGTCATGAAGGTGAATTTCTGAGGCACCGTGTCAAAACCCTCCGTAGGGGGAACGAAAGGATCCGAGCCGGTTGCGAGCATCAGCTTATCGTAGGGGAGGACGGAGCCGTCGTCAAGGGAGACAGTTTTTGCCTCAGCGTCTATTGAGACAGCGGTTTTGCCCAGCAGCGGCTGGATGCCGTTCTTTTCATAAAAATCGTCGGGGCGGTACTTCATCCGCTCCTCATCTGTTTTCCCGTAAAGGAGGTAGGAGATAAGGGGGCGGGAATAGGTGTGGTGGTTTTCGTGGGAGATGATGGTGATGGAGCCCTTCTTATCCACCTGGCGGATGCCCTCGGCACAGCCTATGCCGCCGGCGGAGTTTCCGATAATGACGTATTTCATTTCAGCGCCTGCCTTTCCTCGTAAACTATGGCGTTATTTGGGCAGTGCTGTACACACTGCGGCTCGCCGAAGGAGTTTGTAAGGCACAGCTCACATTTCTGGACAGCACCCTCGTTTGAGTGGCTGAGAGCGCCGTAGGGACATACCATGATGCAGGTGCAGCAGCCGACGCATTTATTATGGTCGATATTTATGACACCGTCATTCATGGAGAGAGCGCCGGTTATGCAGGATTTCACGCACAGGGGCTCCGTGCAGTGGCGGCAATTCACGGCGAAGCTTATTTTGTCCTTTTCGTTTTCCTCCACCTTTATTCTGGGGGCAATTTTCACGCCCTTAAGGGCTGTCACCATGTTGTCAATGCCGGAGTTTGCATATGCGCAGTAATATTCGCAGAGATGACAGGCGAGACACCACTGCTCGTTTACGTATATTCGTTTCACGGTTTTCCCTCCTTATTCGCCGGCGTGTTTTATGCCGAGTATCTGAAGCTCCTTTTCGTTAAGCCCGATGCCCCGGAGCATAAGGCGGTTGCCCTTCAGGGCCTCGATGGAGTTTATGCCCATGCCGCCCATCATTTCTTCAATCTCGTGCTTCCAGGCGGTGACAAGATTTACAAGCCGCTTATAGCCCAAATCCGGGTTGAGGCGGCGCACCAGGTCGGGCCTCTGGGTGGCGATGCCCCAGTTGCATTTGCCCGTCTGGCAGGAGCGGCAGAGATGGCAGCCCAGCGCCAGCAGGGCCGAGGTTCCTATATAAACGGCGTCCGCGCCGAGGGCGATGGCCTTTACCACGTCCGCGCTGGAGTGTATGGAGCCGCCGCAGACGATGGAGACGTTGCTGCGGATGCCCTCGTCCCGGAGCCGCTGGTCTACGGCCGCAAGGGCGAATTCAATTGGGATGCCCACATTGTCGCGGATACGTGTGGGGGCCGCGCCTGTGCCGCCGCGGAAGCCGTCGATGGCTATTATGTCGGCTCCGCTTCTGGCAATGCCGCTGGCAATCGCCGCCACATTGT
>CAZBUH010000107.1:0-3998 GCA_964495095.1 uncultured Oscillospiraceae bacterium
CTACCTCCACAACAGAGTGGAGAACATAGAACAGACGGCGGCGCGGATACAGAAGGCGCTGGAGGGCGTCACCGTGGGGGTGGCCCACGGGCAGATGAGCGAGGATGAGCTCGGCTCCGTAATGGAGCGGGTGATTTCCGGCGAGGTGCAGGTGCTGGTCTGCACGACTATAATCGAGACCGGCATAGACATCCCCAATGTGAACACACTTATAATTGAGGACGCCGACAGGCTGGGCCTTGCCCAACTGCACCAGATAAGGGGCCGTGTGGGCCGCTCGTCCCGCCGTGCTTTCGCATACCTCACCTTCCGGCAGGGAAAGGTGCTGACGGAGATAGCCCAGAAAAGGCTCTCAGCGATACGGGAATTTGCGGAGTTTAACTCCGGCTTCCGCATCGCCATGCGGGATTTGGAGATAAGAGGCGCGGGAAACCTGCTGGGCGCCGAGCAGTCGGGCCATATGATAAGCGTTGGCTACGACATGTACCTTAAATTGCTGGAGGAGGCCGTTCTTGAGGAAAAGGGCGAAAAACCGGAGCTGCGCACGGAGTGCTCCGCGGACCTTGCCGTCTCCGCCAACATACCGGAAAAATACATCCCTTCCGGGGAGCAGCGGATGGACCTTTACCGCCGTATCGCCCAGATACGCACCGAGGAGGACGCCGACGACGTGACAGACGAGCTTATCGACCGTTTCGGCGACCCGCCGAAGAGCGTAAACGCCCTTATCCAGATAGCCCTTTTGAGAGGGAACGCCGCCAATGCGGGCATAACCGAGATATCCCAGAAGTCCGGCTGGCTGACATTTAAGCTGAGGGATTTTTCAATTGAGCGTATCTCCGCGGTATACGGCAGGCCGGAATACAAAAACCGGGTGAAGATAGGCGCAGGGACGGAACCCAATGTGGCGCTGAAGCTGACGGGGAAGAACACGCTGAACGAGGCGTTCAAATTTGTGGAGACATATAAAAAGGCCGGGGAAAGTGAAAAAACTGTTAATAATAGTTGATAGCTGTTGCGCCCGGGGCGGCGCTGTGCTATATTAAAACGTATTCATCCGGGATATTCTTCCGGCGTGGGTCAAATTCTGTTTACCTGAGAAAGGAAAGGCTATGAAATTTAAAAAAATCCTTGCCCTGTCGCTGGCAGCGGCGCTTCTGACGGCTGTATTCACAGGCTGCGGCAGCACAGACCTGGCGGATTATGTGGAGAGCTATATAACCCCGGAGCCGCAGGCCACGGCCGACACGGAGGCTGCGGGCTTTGATTACGACGCGGCCTACGCCGCCTTTGAGCCTGATACGGTGATGCTCACCGTAAACGGCGACGACGTTTTATGGAGCGAATATTTCTATTGGCTCTATAACAGCGTATGGGCAATAGAGAGCGGCGCCGGAGCGGATATAGACTGGGACAGCGAATACACGGGCGGCATGTCCTTCCGCGAGGTGGCCTACGCCGACGCCATGGATTATGTGAAGCTGTACCACGGCGTCGAGGCCGGGGCGAAGGAGCTTAACGTGACTATCGACGAAGAGGATGAGGCGTCGATGGCGGAGGCCATGGAGGCCGATATAGAGTACTATTCCTCGGGAGACGAAGCGGCGTTCTGGGAGTATCTGGAGGGGATATATATATCAAAGGACCTCTATAATTATATGAATAAGGCAAATATCCTCTATCAGAAAACATATGAGGCAATGTACGGAGAGCGCGGCGAAAAGTGCCCCGATGAGGACGTGAAGGCGGAGGCCGAAAACGAGGGCTATATGCAGGCAAAGCATATCCTGCTGAAAACCGTGGACGACGAGGGGAACAGCCTTTCCGATGAGGAGATAGCCGGGAAAAAAGAGCAGGCCGAACAGATACTCGGTATGCTGGAGGCCAGCGACGACCCGGAGGCGCTTTTTGACGAGCTTATTGAGACTTACGGTGAGGACGAGGGCCAGGCGGATTTCCCCAATGGCTATCTGTTTGCCCCCGGGGACATGGTGGAGTCCTTTGAAAACGCCGTGCTGGAGCTGTCTGATCATGAGTACAGCGGCGTGGTGGAGAGCAGCTTTGGCTATCACATAATCCTGCGCCTGCCCATAGATCTGGACTCCGTGCCCATGGCCTATTACAGCACCTACGGCGGGGAATATACCCTCAGATATTACATGGCCTGGGAGATATTCGATTCGGTGCTTAACGGCTGGGAGGATAACCTTGAGATAAAATATTCCGAGGCCTATGAAAATATGGATTTGAGCAGCATATTCCATGTATAATCCTGTGTGCCGGATACAAAATATGCCCGTGACGGTTTATTCCGCCGCGGGCTTTTTTATTTGTATATCCGGAGGTGACGCATGTCATGAAAACACTGGCAGATATTTTGAACGGAATGATGAGAAAATCCGGCGGCGTTAAGGCGCGGCCCACGCCGGAGTTTCCCCAGCCGCTTACGGCGAAAAATGTCCGGGACATATTTTCCGGATGTGACGACGTGGTGGAAAGGGACATATATATCGGCGGGAAAAAGGAGCTTACCGGAAAGCTGTTTTTTATCGACGGCCTTGTAAGCGGCACGGCCATAAGCGAGGACGTGCTGCGGCCCATTACCGACGACGACAGGCTCAGGGCGCTGCAGGACGTCCGGCCCGCTATAGATATTATCGTCCACGGGGGAGTATATAACCACACCGTAAAGCTTCGGGATAAGCTGGACGATGTGGTAAGCGACCTTTTAAACGGCTTCTGCGCTATAGTTTTCGACAGGGAAAAAAAGGCCGTGACCTTTGAGACGAAATCCGACGAAAAGCGCTCCATCGGCCCTCCCGAGGAGGAGAAGGTGGTTAAAGGCTCAAAGGACGCCTTTATAGAAGTGATGCGCTCCAACACCACTATTATAAGAAGGAAGCTCCGAAACCCCAACCTTAAAATAAAGGGGCTGAAAATCGGCCGGCAGACGCAGACAAATGTGAGCATCGTGTATATAGACGGGCTCACGGAGCAGCGGCTGGTGGACGAGACAGAAAAGCGGCTTAACAAAATAGACACGGAGGGTATGCTCACGACGGGGAACATAGAGGAGTTCCTTGTTGACACCCCGGCCACGCCTTTCCCGCAGCTTATATATACGGAGCGAGCCGATAAATTCTGCCTCAATATTTTAGAGGGCCGTGTGGGCGTGCTTGTGGACGGCCTGCCAATAGGCTACCTTACGCCCGGGACCTTCGGGCAGTTTTTTAAGGTGCCGGAGGACTACGCAAATCACTTTATAGTGTCCTCGGCCCTTACGCTCCTGCGGTATTTTTCACTGGTGATAACGCTTTTTCTGCCGGCCTTTTACGTGGCGGTGGTCATGTACCACCAGGAGATGATACCCACAAAGCTGATGCTCTCCATAATCGAGAGCAAGCAGAGTGTGCCGTTTCCAACGTATATCGAGGTGCTGGGTATGCTGGTGTCCTTTGAATTGCTGCAGGAGGCGGGGCTGCGGCTTCCCAATCCTGTGGGCGAGACGGTGAGCATAATAGGCGCCCTTATAGTGGGCCAGTCGGCGGTGGAGGCGAAGATAGTGTCACCTGTGGTGGTGATAGTGGTGGCTATCGCCGGAATAACCGGCTACACGGTACCCAACCAGGACATGAGCATGGCCCTGCGGGTGTGCCGGTTTTTGATGGTTATCGTTGCCATGGCCGGAGGGATGTTCGGCCTTATGCTGGGAAGCGCCCTGCTTATCTATCACCTGTGCACCCTGGAGACTATGGGCGTGACCTATATGACGCCCTTTGCCGGCGCCGAGGGCAAATTTGTGGGCAGGACGCTTATGCGCCAGCCTATGAGCGGCGACGGGGCCAGAGATCCCGCGCTGGACGGAAAGGGCGGCGGAAAATGAAAAAAGCGATATTGCCGGCGCTTATGGCGGTTTTGCTGACGTTCCTCACAGGATGCGGCGGCTTTATTTACTCGGACTACAGGAGCACCGAGGGCATAGAGCTTATACGCGCCAT
>CAZBUH010000107.1:4098-6091 GCA_964495095.1 uncultured Oscillospiraceae bacterium
CTCAGATGCAGATAAAAACGGCGCTGCTTGTGGTAAAAGGCCAAACGGCGGAAGAAATGCTGTCCGGCGCGCTCAGCAACAAAATATCCGCGCCGGATATCCTGACGTCTCTGGAGGTATACATGGAGGACGCCTCCGTGGGGACTATGTTCACCTGCCAGGAGATAGCCGTGGGCCTTGCCGCCCGCGGCGGCGCCCTGGCCTGCGCCGTGGAGCTTACCAGGAGCGGTGAGGAATCGGAGGATAAGCCCGAAAAAATGATATCCCCTTCAGGCTATGCCGTGATAAAGGAAGGAAAGCTTGAGGATTTTATAGATTTGGATACGGCCATAGGCGTGGCGGCGCTTCTGGGGGAAGCGACCATGAACTACATGGATGTGGACGACGGCGCCGGCGGCAAGCTGGGCCTGAGGCTTACTGAGATAAAAACAGAATACACCCCCGTATTCACAGACGGACGGCTCACCGCTGTGGATGTGTATATGAGCGGAAACCTCCATATTGAAGAGGTGCAGAACCAGATGGACATCACCAGCGACGAATTCCGCCGGGATGTGGAGAAAAGGGCGGGCAGGACGCAGATACTGCGGCTTGAACGGGCCATAAAGCAGGCAAGGCAGACAGGCGTGGATTATTTGGGAATAGGCGGAGTGCTTGAGCGGGCCCATCCCTTGAAATTCATAAAATCCGGCGTAGACTGGGAGAAAGACTTCCCGGAAATGGTCTTTAATATAAATGTAGCGTTATCCCTGAATTGGACTCACGATATTATGGAGCCTGTGAATATAAAGCGTTAGGAGAGGCACGGATGGAAAACAGCGGAAAAATTTCTCAGCGGCAGCTTATGGCACTGGTTTTGGTGTGCGTTTCCGGGCCGGTGATACGGCTTGTGCCGAAGATGTCCGTAAGGCTGGGAGGCCACGCCGCGTGGCTCTCTCCGATACTCGCCGTAGGGCCGATGCTCCTGGTCTGGTGGCTCATGCGGGTTATAGAAAACAGCCGGCTTGAAAACGAGGGGCTTACCGGAGTTTTCTGCCGCGCGGTCACGCCCTTTGCGGGAAAGCCCCTGGCGGCGATATATGCCCTGTGCTTTGTGGGCTACTGCGGATTTATACTCCACACAGTAGGAGAGCGTATGGTGGGGGCGCTGTATCCAAACGGCACTATGGGGCCGTTTATTGTAATCTCCCTTCTGGCGGCGGTAATCGCCGCCAGGGGACGGATCGCGTCGCTGGGCCGGATGGCGGAGATATCTGTAATCGTCCTTTTGGGGTCCTTTATCTTCGTCCTGGCGTTTTCTGTAGGAGATCTCAACTTTAAAAACCTGCTTCCGGTGACCTATTACGACGCCGGCGATATTTTAAAGGGCTCCGTCCCCATAGCGGAACTGCTGACATTGCCGGTGCTTTTTCTTTTTTTGGGCAAGGAGCTGAAAAAAGAGCCCAAATCCGGCGAGGTGGTGGTGAAATGGCTTTTCTATATTATTATAATGATATTTATAATAATTACGCTGGTGCTGGCCGTTATGGGGGAGACCCTTGCATCCAGGGCCCAGAATCCGTTTTATTTAATGGTGCGGAACATAGGCTATATGTATGTTATACAGCGGATAGACGCGGTGGTGGTGGCGTTTTGGGCGCTGGTGGATTTCGTGTACAGCAGCACGCTGCTCTATATGGCGGCGGATATTTTTGCCGATGTTTTTGGAAAAGGCCAGAGAAAAAATATTGTCCTGCCCTGCGCGGCGCTTGCGCTTATAATTGCGTTTATTCTGCCGCAGGATCTTTTTGAATTTCAGAAATACTCCACCGTTCTGGTGCCGGCTATAAACGCCGTCCTCGCCGCGGGACTGACGCCGATAATAATAATCATAGGAAAGCTGACAAAAAGGATATGATTTTTTACTATATATAGATGTATATAAGGCGGTAAAATGGCAAATATAGTCCGGCAAAAAAATATTAAGGAAAAGTGAAAAAAGAGTTGACAAAAA
>CAZBUH010000108.1:0-6090 GCA_964495095.1 uncultured Oscillospiraceae bacterium
AGCCGTTTGCGGCTATGTTATAATATTTTCATCTTAATAAACAGAGGTAGATAACATGTCTTATTTTATTAACGGAAACTGCCTGTGCTGCCACAACTGCGCTCTGGAATGTCCCGTGGGCGCTATTGATTACGTGGGCACCAGGTATGCCATCGACCAGGATAAATGCGTAAACTGCGGCCACTGCCAGGCGGTGTGCAACGTGAGCGCTGTGGAAAGTACGGAAAAGGAGCCGGTGAAAGAGCACGGGCCTGTGCGCCTTGAGGCGGATATCGTGGTTTTGGGAGCCGGAGGAAGCGGCACCGTGGCCGCCGTAAGGGCGGCGGAGCTCACCGGCAAAAAAGTTATAGTCCTGGAGAAGATGAAAAAGCCCGGCGGCAGCGGCTGGTTTGCGGGCTTTGACATATCCTTGGGCCAGCGGAAAGGTCCCGGCCCCGGCAATTACACCGAGGGCATCGACCCGGAGCTTGTGAAGAACATAAAGGCGGCGCCCGCCGAGTTTGCCGACTGGTTTTTAAAGTTTGACGGCGTAAAGGAAAACTTTGTGCCGCAGGAGGACCATGGGGCCGTAAGGTACGGCCTGCCCACGGGCAAGCGGTATAAATTCAACACCAGGTGCATGGATGAGGCCATAGGCCCCGGAAAGGGCGGCTCCTTTGTGGTCTACACAATGCTGTGCCAGTTTGAGCGCCTGGGCATACAGCTTTTGACGGAGCACCGGGCCGTCAAAATACTCACTGACGGCAGCGGCGCCGTCTGCGGCGTTATCGCCCGGGACCCGGGCGGGGAGACGAGAATCGACTGCAGGGCCGTTATAGTCTCCACCGGCGGCTTTGCCAGAAATGATGAGCTTCTTAAAAAGACCTGGCCCTGGTTTTTCACCGGGGACAAGACTGCGGAGCCCGTCCATCGCTTTGCCGCTCCCGGCAATACGGGAGACGTGGTCGGCCTCGGCGAAAGCGCCGGAGCCTATGTGGACTGGGACAATTTCTTTGTAAACCTCTTTGGGCCGGTACACCATCCCTTCAGCTTCGCGCTTTTCAGCCTGGCTCTGGAGCCTGCGGGAATAAATGTTAACTTAAACGGCAGGCGCTATTTCGACGAGAGCTTCTTCGGAAACGGCGCCGGGCCGATTCTGGAGCAGCCGGGCCGTGTGGGCTTCTGCATAATGGACAGCGCAACGCTGGAAGAGACAATGGCGGGGCTTATAAACAGCCCCAGAGGCATGTATTTTGAGGATTACAAAGAGGAGATAGAGCACGAGCTTACACTCCATCCGGCGCTCTACAGGGCGGACACAATAGAGGAACTGGCGGAGCAGGCGGGCATAAACGCCCCGAACCTCCGGGAGACGGTGGAAAGGTATAACGGATACTGCAGAGCCGGGGAGGACGGGGAGTTCGGACGCCGTCCGGACACCCTGCACCCAATAGAAAAAGGGCCTTTCTATGCCATCTACGGCAAGACCGCCACTGACGGCGCTTTCGGCGGCATACTTATAAATGGCAGGATGGAGGCTTATAACGCCGGCAAAACCGGTGTGGTGCCGGGGCTTTACGCCACCGGCGACAACGCCTCCGGATGGGCGAAGAATCCCGGCGGGCCGGGGCCGGACAGGAAGATGCTCATAAATGAGATGTGCTGGGCGGTATACAGCGGATTTATCGCCGGAAAAAACGCGGCGGAGTATTTGTCGAAATAACGGCGCTGCGGCGCGGACAGAAGCAGGCGGCCTTTCCAAATGGGGCCTCTTTCCCCGCGCCTCCCGGCGCTGAAAATTCAAAGCATCATAGCCCTTGAATACGCCTCGCGCATACACCGCTGGAGATTTCCGGCGCCATTGGCGTCGCCTATTATGCTGAAGCTGTCGGCGGCCCCGGCAAATTCCAAAGCCTCCTCAACACACGGCTTCATGCCGCCGCAGATAACGACGCTGTCCGCCTCTACGGTGTGCTCTCCGTCAGGGGCCGAGTAAGTTACCCTGCCCCCCTCCACCCTGGTGGTGGTGGCGTTTACAATGCCGCGGATATTGTCATATTTCTCCCAGGCGGCGCACATCCTGCCGTCCGGGGCTATATAGGCCATTGTTATGTAGTGCAGGTGGCTTGCATCCTTGGCTATCTCGTCCTGACGGGTGAGCACGGTAACGTCGTGGCCGTTTTCCGCAAGATACATGGCCGTCTCGATGCCGGTCTCGGAGCCGCCGACGATTATAACGGATTTTCCAAGCTCTTTCTCGTGTCCGTAGACCTCAAGACATGTCTTGTACGCCACGGAGCCGTCCTCTTTTCTCAGTCCGGGTATATTGGGGATGTTGGCTTTGGCGCCTGTGGCGGCGATTACCGCGTCAAAGCCCTCGGCCTCTATCGATTCCGGAGTGGGGGCAGTGTTCATCCTGACCTCGATATCCGGGGATTTGCCCACCTGGGCTATAAGCCAGTTTTTGAAATCGCCCACGGGCCACTTGAAGCTGGAGTAGTCCCCGTGGATAAGCTGGCCTCCAAGATGGTCGCTTTTTTCAAATACGGTCACCTTATGCCCACGCTGGGCGGCATACAGCGCCGCTCTCATTCCGGCGGGCCCTCCGCCGATAACGGCCACCTTTTTGGGACTTCCCGCCTCGCCTACCATTCTCCCTATCTTCGCCTCGTAGCCCATAAGCGGGTTTACGGAGCAGAAGCTGAGCCAGGGCGGCTCCATAGTGCCGTGGCACTTATTGCAGAAAAGGCATGGGGTTATGTCCTCTCCGCGGCCCTCGTACACCTTTTTGCCGTACTCCTCGTCGCACATAAAGGCCCGGGCCATGCCTATCATATCGCACTTGCCCTGGGCGATATATCCCTCCAACTCATCCGGGTCATGAAAGCCGCCGATGGGCTCCGTCAGTATTTTGCAGCCTGCCGCCTTTATTTTCTCAGAGTATTCTATGACCTTATGCTGGCCTTTTTTGAAGGTAAAGCCCGTGGGGTGGGACTGGGTGATGTCCTTTTCGCGTATCTGCAATATATCCGCGCTGCCGTCCACCAGCTTAACAAATTCCAGCGCCTCGCCGAAGCTGTAGCCCTCCTGTCCGCCGGAGTATCCGCCGGGCTGCTCGCCGGCTATGGTGAGCTCGATTATAAAATCGGGACCCATGGCTTTTTTGATCGCCTGACAGGCCTCCACCACAAACCTTGTGCGGTTTTCAACGGAGCCGCTGTACCCGTCCCCTCTGGCATTGCCGTCCGGCAGCAGGAACTGCTCCATGCGCCAGGCCACGCCGTCATAGCCGATGTCCCTGTACATTTTGAGCTTTTCAATAAAAGCCCCGTACACCCCCGGTATCATATCCTTTGGAATCGCCTTATACACAGCCCCGGGTACGGGAGGCCCCATAGGGGGCTTTCCGTCAAAGGAATACCCCTCCGGGAAAGAGGGCGCCGCGCCGATCAGGAGCTTTGAGCCGTAAAAATGCACCTCGTCGGCCATCTGGGAAAAGTAATTGTGTACGCTGGGATCCGTAAGGTCAAAGCTCTGCATACGGCAGGCGTCGGCCATTGGTATTTTCCGCTGCCCCGGGTTATCCCACTCGGCCACGGTCACTATGCCGGCGCCGTTTCTGGCAAGCTGCGCCACAAACGCTCTGTAGCCCTCCGCCGGGAAGGTCTCCGGCCCCTGGAGGAAGTGGGGTGAAGCGTTGGGGTACATCATCCTGTTTTTGATAACGACGTTTCCTATCCGCACCGGCGACAGCAGGTGCTTATACCTTTTTGCCATTGACAGCACACCTCTCATTTTGGTTTTTAATGTAAGCGCTCGTATATATTATAATGCTATGTTTACTTTTCTTCAAGGATTTTTGCCATAAACGATGCAATCCGCCTTACGGGCGGATTGCATCGTTTATACCACAGTAAGGCTGAATTTAAACTCCGTCACCCCATCCCGGCTCGTGACGGTTATATCCTCCTTGTGGTTATTTATTATGGTCTTTACGATATAGAGCCCCAGGCCCACACCGTCCCTGTCCATGCTCCGGGACCTGTCGGTCTTGTGGAACCTGTCGAAAATCAGCGGCAGCTCCTGGGGCGGTATGGTGTCGCCGGTATCCCTTACGGTGACATACGCCTTTTCCCCGCACACCTCCATGCTTACGCCAAGAGCGGAGCCGGGATAGGCAAATTTGGCCGCGTTTTCTATAAGGTTATACACCACCTGGGTTATGGCGTCCTTATCCCCCCGGACGGTCACTTCCTCCTCCGGAAGGCTCACGTCCACATCCAGTCCTTTGGCATTTATTTTGCCCTCAAGGCTGAGTATGGCGACCCTTATGACCTCCGAGGCGTCAAAGCTCTCCCGCAGCACCTCCGCAGGCTCCATGGCCTGAAGCCGGGAGGTCTCCAGCATCCTGCGCACCAGCCGCGAAAGGCGCTTTGCCTCGGCGGAAATTATGCCGAGATACTCGTCCCGCTTCCCGTCCGGTACGGTGCCGTCCAAAATTCCGTCGGCAAATCCGGTTATGGTGGTCATGGGCGTTTTTAGCTCGTGGGAAATATTCGCTATAAATTCGCTTCTCCGCTTTTCGGAGATATCCAGGGATTCCGCCATGGAGTTAAACGCCCTTGTAAGCTCCCCTATCTCGTCCTGCCGGCCCGTATCCTGCACTCTGGCGTCAAATTCCCCGTGGGCAAACCGATGGGCCGCCTGGGCCATGTCATTAAGGGGTTTTGTCTGTTCCCTGGCCATAAGTATGGTGCCGATAAACGCTATCACAAGCACCGCCCCTGCCACGATAAGGAATATTATGGCAAGGCTCCGCCACATTTCCGTAAGCTCCCCACGGCCGCTGGCCACGAACACATAGCCGAAAGGCGAGCCGTAATAGGTCATCGGCACGCCCACAACGTAGCACTGCTCCTCCAGCACGCCGTCCAACTCAGTAAGGCCGTAGTACCCCTCCTGGCCCATAGCCGCCGACAGCATCTCCTCCGGTATCACCCTGCCTATGTGGGTGCACTCCGACGGGTTATCCGAGCAGGACACCACGCTGCCAGAAGCGGCGCACACCAAAACCCGCAGGTCCGTGGACTCCGCCACTGCGGAAATGCTCATCCGCAGTTCAAAATCCCATATGCTCCCGTCGCGGCTGAAGGCGGCTACCGAGCGGGCCACCTCGTTTGCGTTGGCCCGCATGGTGTCCCGCTTTTCGTTTAATATAAACCTGTAGCTCAGGCCCACGAAAACGCCGGCCAAAATTGCAAAGCTTATAAGCAGCAGCCCTGCCGTTATCAGGAAGCTTCTCAGATAGAGCTTTTTTACCTTCTTCATTGCCCGTTTCCAGTAAGCTCAAATTTATAGCCTACTCCCCATACGGTTTTCAGCGCCCATTTGTCGCTGACGCCCTCGAGCTTTTCCCGGAGCCGCTTTATATGCACGTCCACCGTTCTGGAGTCCCCGAAATAGTCAAAGCCCCAGACCTCGTCAAGAAGCTGGTTTCTCGTATACACCCTGTTGGGGCTGGAGGCCAGATGGAACAGCAAATCCATCTCCTTTCGGGGCGTGTCCACCTTCCGGCCGTCCACTATAAGCTCGAAAGAATTCATATCAATAATGAGCTTATCGAATTCCAGCCGTTTCCCGCTGTTCCCGCCCCCGTCATACCGGCGCATGACAGCGTGTATCCTAGCCAGCAGCTCCCGGGCCTCAAAGGGCTTTACTATGTAGTCGTCGGCCCCCATCTCAAGGCCGTTTACCTTGTCGAAGGTCTCGCCCCTGGCGGTGAGCATTATAATGGGCGTTTTGGATATGCTGCGTATCTCATGGCATACCGTCCAGCCGTCCTTTACAGGCATCATAACGTCCAGCAGCACAAGCTCCGGCTGGATGCGCTTAAATTCCTCCATACCCTGTCCGCCGTCCGACGCCAGATACACGTCGAATCCGTCCTTTTCAAGATACAGCCTCACAAGATCGGCTATATTTTTATCGTCCTCCACAATAAGGACCTTTTTGGCCATAACCGTTTCCCCCTGTCGCTTTATCTGCGGATATTATACTATGAATTCTTTGAATTCATAGTATATTCGGCATCTTCGCCGTTTGCCCCGGTAA
>CAZBUH010000109.1:0-5947 GCA_964495095.1 uncultured Oscillospiraceae bacterium
CTCCGAGAAGCTCGGCTACGGCTATGATGCATATAAAGAGGAATTCTGCGACATGATTGCCCACGGGATTATCGATCCCGCAAAGGTGACGCGGTGCGCACTGGAGAACGCCGTTTCTATTTCCGCTATGGCTTTAACAACCGAAGCGCTGGTAGCTGACAAGCCGGAGCCTCCCGCTCCCGCAGCCGTTAACCCTGAAATGGATTGAGCATACTGACCCATTAACTCTCTTTTTTCTCGCTTGAGCCGATTTAATATCATTTTATTTCCATAGAGTATCGTCTCTTGCCATTATCCCGGAAACAGCTGGAGTAGTTCTCTGCTTAGAAGTATCTGACCCAGACTTCGTTCCTTTAAATGACATCAAAAAATACAAGGGCAGGCTGAGAATTGCAGTTCGAAGCATTTTTCAGCATGCCCTTGTGTTTTATTATGGAGGCAGTAATTTGAAATTATGATATTAGGCAAGCGGACAGGCAGAACGGTGAATCACCCTTATACAGTCATTTAAGCATTGTAAAATAATCGAGGTAATGAAATGTGAAAACAGTAGGCTTCCCAATCAGTGATAAGGAGAATGAGAATCGCAGGGCTCTGATTCCAGACGACATTTCTAATATCCGTCATGCGGATATGCTGCTCTTTGAGAAAGGATACGGGAATAATTTGGGCTTTTCAGACGCAGATTATGAAGCCCGTGGGGCAAAGACCGTCACACGGGAGCGGGTACTTGACTGTGATGTTATCTGCGATCCGAAAATCGGTGATGCGGGATACTTGGATCAGTTAGAAGACCAGACTATTTTCGGCTGGGTTCATCTTGTTCAGAACAAGGATACAGCGAATAAGGTTTTAGCCGGAAAGCTGACCGCTTATGCATGGGAGGATATGTTCTGCGAAGGGCGGCATTGTTTCTATCGGAACAATGAAATGGCGGGAGAAGCGGCTATTATGCATGCTTTTCAGTGCTACGGGGAAATGCCGTACAACACGAATGTGGCCCTGATTGGCAGGGGAAATGTAGCGCGTGGGGCTATGCGTATTCTGACTTGCCTGGGTGCCCGCATTACAGTATATGACCGTAAAACGGAGAAACTGCTCAGACAGGAAATCGGCCAGTATGATGTGATTGTAAATGCCCTGCTCTGGGATACACGCAGAAAAGACCACATTATTTATCGCGATGATTTGAAGAGGATGCGAAAAAATTCTCTGATCATTGATGTCAGCTGCGATAAGAACGGCGCGATCGAAACCAGCGCACCGACTACGGTGGAAAAACCGATTTACATGGTTGACGGCGTCATGCATTATGCAGTAGACCACACTCCTACGCTGTTCTACAAGCCTGCAAGTGCTGGAATTTCCGCAGAAGTATGCAAATACGCAGATGAGCTAATTGAGAACAAACCGGGAAAAGTTTTAATGAATGCGCTTGCCGTTGAAAATGGAACTATCAGGGATACCCGAATTATAGCCTTGTCAAATGTATTTTAGCGATGATGCCTATGTAAATTGGCACTGTATTAATGAGCATTTTACCATGGAAGAATTTATAAAGGCAAGCTGTGACATCCCGGTGGATGAGATGGAGAAGTGGAGCGCGTTGAAAGTAACGGCGATATAATTATAACAGCAGTCCATGTTTACCTTAAAGATAAATCAATGTCGTTTCATGCGGTTCCGTTTATTCGAACAAAGCAGGATAAGATAATATCCGCGGCCTGTTCCATCTGCGAAATGAGCTTCCAGAAAAACTTTTTGACCTTTTCCGGGGAGTGCTACAGGGCAACGGATAAGGATAGGGCCGTGGGCTTGCCGGGCTTATACAGACGGTCGGAGCGTATTTTTGAAAACAGCTCTCCGTCAATGCTTGCCTTTTTACAGCACTGAGCGTCGGTCATGCCCTTTTCGGCAATTTTCCGCGGGAGCATGTCCGAAAAGCTTTCATCGGTTTGGCCGGACTCGTCGATGTGCGGCTCATAGCAGGTGTCCATATAGCGGCTGTTCGGTTATGTCATTTCTGACGATATGCAGCGGCATGGCGGCACCTCATTTCTTTGATGTACTAAATTATATCATCCGCTCCGGGTATTTTCAACGGCATTAAAAAAGGCGCTTCCCGGGAAGGGAAGCGCCCTGAATTTGCCGTAATCAGCAGACCTTCGTGGTCCAGCCCCTTGTGTCGGGAATCCGGCCCCACTGGATGCCAGTCAGCTCGTCATAGAGCTTCTGGGTGAGGCTGCCTATCTTACCGCCGTTTATGGTGTAATCCTTGCCCTTGTAGGCGATACCGCCCACGGGGGAGACTACGGCCGCGGTGCCTGTGCCCCACATCTCCTCAAGCTTGCCGGATTCGATGGCGCTTATAAGCTCGTCCACGCTTATGAGCCGCTCCTCCACGGGGAGGCCCCAGTCGCGGCAGACCTGAAGAATGGATTTTCTCGTTATGCCCGGAAGCACGCTGCCCTGAAGCTCAGGCGTGACGACAACGCCGTCGATTTTGAACATGATATTCATGCTGCCCACTTCTTCGATGTACTTCCTGTGCACGCCGTCAAGCCAGAGCACCTGGGAGAAGCCCTTTTCTTCGGCTTTCTCGCCGGCGCGGATGGAGGCCGCGTAGTTGCCGCCGCACTTTGTGAAGCCGGTGCCGCCCTTTACGGCTCTGACGTCCTCGTCCTCAATCATAATCCTGACGGGGTTGATGCCCTCCTTGTAGTAGCTGCCGGAGGGGCTGAGGATGATGCAGAAGATGTAGGTCTGGCTGGCGTGGACGCCGACAAACTCATCGGTGGCAAAAATGAACGGGCGCACATAGAGGCTGGCGTTCTCAACAGTCGGGACCCAGTCCTTGTCGATTTCAACAAGGGTCTTAAGGGCTTTTACGCAGAATTCCTCGTCAACCTCCGGGATGCAGAGACGGCGGGCGGAGCTGTTCATCCTGCGGAAATTCTCCTCCGGGCGGAAGAGCTGTACCGTGCCGTCGGCGGTGCGGTATGCCTTGAGGCCCTCGAATATCTCCTGGGCATAGTGAAAGACCATCGACGCCGGGGCCAGCTCAAAGGGGCCATAGGGCACGATGCGGGGATTTATCCATCCCTGTCCCTGAATGTAATTCATAAGGAACATGTGGTCAGAGAAATAGTGGCCGAAGGGGAGATCGTTCCAATCCGGCTTCTGCTTTGGATATTTTGTAAGTTCAATCTTAATTTCCTGCATTTATAAGACCTTCTTTAAAAAGTACTGCAGTTATTATAGCAAGCATTTTTGACATTCGCAACAGATTGTGTTAAAATATTGAATAAAAAAACTTCCTTTTGAGGGCTGAAAAAATGGAATTTACACGCCTTAACTCAAAAATCACCGTTAACGGTATGCAATTGCGGAACAGGATTATGATGGTGGCTATGCACCATCTGTACACAGAGGACGGCTTCTGCACGCCGAAATTCACGGAGTATTACTTAAAACGCGCCCGGGGAGGCGCGGGGCTTATCATAGTGGGGGCCTGCCGGTTTGACGACTATGGGGCCAAGGAGAGCTGTATAAGCCTCCGGGACGACGAGCATATACCGGGCTGGAAAGCGTTTACCGACAGGATTCACGCCGAGTCCGGTGCAAAAGTGGCGGTGCAGCTTTATCACGCCGGTCGCTACATGCCCAAAGCGGACGTGCCCTGCGGCAAGGAAGCGCTGGCCCCGTCGGCGGTGTACTCCACCTACACCCGGGAGGTGGCGAAGGAGGCCACCGAGGCGGAGCTTGCGGAGATAATTGAAAACTGGGCCGCCGCCGCGGTGCGGGCGAAAAAGGCGGGCTTTGACGCGGTGGAGCTTATAGGCTCTGTGGGGTATCTAATCTCCCAGTTCCTGTCCCCGACTACAAACCTCCGGACGGATAAATACGGGGGCTCCTGGGAGAACAGGTGCCGGTTTCCGCTGGAGGCCATAAGAGCTGTCCGGGCCGCTGTGGGAAAGGATTATCCGCTTATTCTGAGGATGTGCTGCTCCGACCTTATACCCGGGGCCAACACGGAGGATGAGCTGGCCGTATTTGCGCGGCTGGCCCAGGACGCGGGAGTGGATATGCTGGACGTAACCGGCGGCTGGCATGAGTCGAGGGTGCCCCAGCTTACAGGCGATGCGCCTGGGGCGGCGCTGGAATTTTTGCAGAAAAAGATAAAAGAGGCGGTGACTATCCCAGTGGCCATAGCCACCCGCTTCGGAGACCCGGAGAAGGCCGAGGAGGCCCTGGCCCTGGGGCACGGGGATATTATCGGCATGGGCCGTCCCCTGCTGGCGGACCCGGAGCTGCCGGAAAAGGCGTTTTCAGGCAGGGCAGGGGAGATACGCCCCTGTGTGGCCTGCAACCAGGGGTGCCTTGCCAACACGTTTTTCGACAGGCCAATCGTGTGCCTTGTAAACGGAATGGCCGGGCGGGAGTACGAGATAAAGTTTGAGAAAACGGAAAAGCCAAAGGAAATACTGGTTATAGGTGCGGGCCCCGCCGGGTGCGAGTTTGCCATCAGGGCCGCGTCAAGAGGGCACCGGGTGACAATATGGGAAAAGAGCGGCGAGCCGGGCGGTATGCTGAAATATGTGGCAAAGCTCCCGGCAAGGCAGGAATTTTCACGTCTTATAAAGTATTATGAGACGGCCCTGAAAGCGGCGGGGGTCCGGGTGGAGCTTAATAAGGAGGCGCGGCCGGACAATGTGCCGGAGAGCTTCGACACCGTAATGCTGGCAAGCGGCGCTGTTTACCAGCCGGTTATACCGGAAAACTGCGGCGTGCCCGCCTATTCCGTGACGCAGGTGGTAAAAAGAGAGGTTATGCCGGGGAAAAACGTGGTGGTGCTGGACGGCACCTATATGGGGTGCGAGACAGCCAGATATCTGGCGAGAAGCGCCTCGGTAAATCCCGAGCAGCTCTACCACAGGATGGTATACGGGGCCACAAGCCAGGAGAAGATAGACGCCTCGCTGAGAGAGTGCGACAGGAATATAGCCATTGTGGCCGAGGGGCCGAAGATAGGCGGAGGGTACGAGTCCGGCACAAGCTGGCCGGTGATGATGGACCTTAACCGTCTGGGGGTGAAGAAGTATAAAAGCGCGGTGCTGGAGAGCATTTCCGGCGGAAAAGCGGCGTTTAAGGACGAAAACGGCCAGCAGACGGAGCTTTGCTGCGACTGTGTGATAGTCCCTGAAAAGCGCACCCCGGAGGAGGAAATGAAAAAGGCATTGGAGGACAGGGGCTTTGAGGTGCTGTCCGCCGGGGACGCCGAGGCGCCGGCAAAGGCCATCAATGCGATACACAGGGCCTGCGAGCTGGGGATGCGGGTCTGATATTTTAATTTATGTGTCCTGTAATAATCAGGGCTTATAAGACGGATTTACCTGGGAGGACATTATGCTTGATAATAAAGGGTTTGATTTATGGGCGGACGGATACGACCGGAGCGTCGGCCTGTCGGATGAGGACGGGGCCTATCCGTTTGCAGGCTATAAGCAGATTTTGAATGAAATTTACAACAGGGTGCTGGCGGGCAAAGGCCGTGCGGTGCTGGATATCGGCTTTGGCACGGGCGCCCTTGCCAATAAGCTGTACGGGCAGGGCTGCCGCATCTGGGGACAGGATTTTTCGGAAAAAATGATTGAACTGGCAAAGGAAAAGATGCCGGAGGCAAAATTGTACCAGGGGGATTTTTCCCAGGGGCTTGCGGAAAAATTAAGGCGGAACAGGTATGATGCGATTATCGCCACTTATTCGCTGCACCATCTGACGGATGAACAGAAGGTGGGACTGATAAAGGACCTGCTGCCCCTGCTGAATGAGGGCGGATGTATCTATATCGGGGACGTGGCGTTTGAAACCCGGGCGGAGTTGGAGAGGCAGAAAGCCCTTATCGGCGGCGAGTGGGATGACGATGAGATTTATTTTGCGGCAGATG
>CAZBUH010000110.1:0-5925 GCA_964495095.1 uncultured Oscillospiraceae bacterium
ACGTCGCCCTCAAGGCCGTTCTCCTTGGCGTCATAGCCGAGAGCCACGAGGAGCATCTTCAGCCAGGCGTGTGTGGTGAGCTTGCCGGTAGGATCGAACTTGTTGTCGCCCACGCCGGCGATAATGCCCTTGGAGGCGCAGTAGGAAATGTAGCCCGCGCTCCAGCGGCTGGCGGCTACGTCCGCGTAGGGAGCCGTGGTGCACTTGAGTGCGTCGGCTACAGTCTCGCCCAGGAGCATGTAGGAAATGATCTTTGCAGCCTGCTCACGGGTGAAGTCGCCCGTCGGGTCGAATTTGTTATTATCCGTGCCGTTGACAATGCCAAGGCCGGTCATAACCTCGACCGCCTCAGTATAGGTGATCTGGTCGTCGTCAGCGAAGTCGGTAGCGGAAGCCACTGCTCCGAGGCTGAAGATCATAGCCAGAGCCAATACGAGGCATAAAGCTTTTTTGAGATTCTTCATTATGAAAATCTCTCCTTTCATTTAGTACCCCTATCGGGGCCTGATTGTGTACATACATTCGACAGCTCGGATATCCTGTGCCAGTTGTCGAGTGCAGGTACTTCTTCCGTGAAAAGCCTTCCGTCCCCCGTCATGTTCCCCCCGCCGTCCGGCAGGCGGGCGGCAAAGAGGGGACGTACCCCTTTTCACGCTCGCATCATATCATGCCCCGGGAAAAATGTCAACGCGTTCTCCCCGAGTGTAACAGGATTGTAACATTAAGAGCGCAGAAGGCGGCCCCGCCGCGGGCGGGGCCGCCTTCATGCAGTGTGCAGTATATTATACCGCAAACGCGCAGCGTTTTGTGGTATATTGGCATCATTCGCGGTTCCGCCCAGGGGCGGGAGCGAATTGCGCCATGAAAATGTATAATAGCCGCTTTGCGGATATTATACCTTAAAATTCACGCTTGTGTCGCCCTGGGGGTCCCTGCCGAACTCGTAGTCCTTTCCGGGGAGCACCGCGTTGAGGATAATTCCCACCAGCGCGCCCACAGCGAGGCCGGTGAGGGAAACGCTGCCGATATTCACGGCCCCGGCGGCGGAGTAGGTGATGCCTATGGAGAGTACAAGTATCAGGGCCGCGATGATTACGTTGCGGCTCCTGGTGAAGTCCACCTTGTTTTCCACGACGTTTCTGACGCCCACGGCGGAGATCATGCCGTAGAGCACAAGGGACACGCCGCCGATAGTGGCGGTAGGCATGGCGGAAACGAGGGCGGCGAATTTCGGGCAGAAGCTCAGCACCACCGCGATATAGGCGGCGATGCGGATGACCCGGGGATCGTACACCCTGCTGAGGGCAAGGACGCCGGTATTTTCGCCGTAGGTGGTGTTTGCGGGCGCGCCGAACAGGGAGGCCAGCATTGTGGCGAGGCCGTCGCCCAGCAGCGTCCTGTGGAGGCCCGGGTCCTCGATATAGTTTTTGCCGCAGGTGGAGGAGATGGCGCACATATCGCCTATATGCTCCACCATTGTGGCTATTGCAATGGGCAGTATCGTTATAACGGCGCTGCCCAGGAGCGCACCGTCAAAATTCTCGCCGAAAATGGAGAACACGGTGTCGCCCCACTGAAAGGGGAGGCCTATCCAGGCGGCGTCCTTCAGAAGCTGAACCTTCTCGGCCTCCATCGTCGGCAGGCCGCAGGCGTAAAGTATGGCCGCCGCGGCGTAGCTTGCGATAACTCCGAGGAGTATGGGGATTATCTTTATCATTCCCCTGCCCCAGATGTTGCAGATTATCACAACAAGGATGGCTATCGCCGCGATGCCCCAGTTGGCCCCGCAGTTATCTATAGCCGACTTTGAAAGGGAGAGGCCGATGGCGATGATTATTGGCCCGGTAACGATAGGCGGGAAAAAGCGCATTACCTTTCTGACGCCGAAGGCCTTTATAAGCGCGGAAAGTATCACATAGAGTATGCCGGAGCAGGCCACGCCGAAGCAGGCGTAGGGCAGAAGCGCATTTCCGGTGAGCCCGCTGGCGGAGGTCATGCCCTGAACGGCGAAATATCCGCCCAGGAAAGCGAAGGACGAGCCGAGGAACGCGGGAACCTTGCCCTTACTCAGAATGTGAAAGAGCAGCGTGCCGAGGCCGGCGAAAAGCAGCGTCGACGACACGGAAAGGCCCGTAAGCGTGGGCACCAGCACCGTCGCGCCGAACATGGCGAAAAGATGCTGCACGCCCAGCACCATCATTCTGGGGGCGCCCAGGGCTTTTGCGTCATAGATGCCCTCTTCGCCTATGGCGCGTTTTTCTTTTTTCATTTGATTATCTCCTCCCATTTTTATACTGTTGATATTATAAAAGCACAAACGGCATATTTCAACCGGAAATCTTCTTTTTTTTAAATATGTGCGCCGTCAGTCAGGCCCCGGAGGCGCGCAGAAAAAGGGCCGCGTATAACGCGGCCCTGCCGTTATATTTAAAAATCCGCGCTGCCCACCGTGCGGGGATGGGGGATAACGTCCCTTATATTTGACACGCCCGTGAGATACATTATCATACGCTCAAAGCCCAGTCCGAAGCCGGAATGGACGGCGGTGCCGTAGCGCCGCAGATCCAGATACCACCAGTAGTCCTCTTTTTTGAGTCCGAGCTCGTCCATGCGCTTTTCCAGAAGCTCGAGCCGCTCCTCCCTCTGGCTGCCGCCGATTATCTCGCCGATGCCCGGCACAAGGCAGTCCATGGCGGCGACGGTTTTGCCGTCGTCGTTAAGGCGCATGTAGAACGCCTTTATCTCCTTGGGATAGTCTGTCACAAAAACTGGCTTTTTAAAATGCTGCTCGGTGAGATACCGCTCGTGCTCCGTCTGGAGGTCGATGCCCCAGGACACTGGGTACTCGAACCTGCGGCCGCTCTTTTCCAGGATATCTATGGCCTCGGTGTAGGTGACACGGGCAAAATCCGAATTTACAACGTGGTTAAGCCTGTCCAGCAGGCCCTTATCCACAAAGCTGTTGAAGAAATTAAGCTCGTCCGGGCATTTTTCCATGACTGTGGCGATAATGAATTTTATCATGTTCTCCGCCATTGCCATATCGTCCCCCAGGTCGGCGAAGGCCATTTCCGGCTCTATCATCCAAAATTCCGCCGCGTGGCGCTGTGTGTTGGAATTTTCCGCCCGGAATGTGGGGCCGAAGGTATAAACGTCCCCAAAGGCCATGGCGAAGCTCTCCGCGTTAAGCTGGCCGGACACGGTAAGGTTGGTGGCCCTGCCGAAAAAGTCCCGGCTGTCGTCCGCCCTTCCGTCCTCTGTCCGCGGCGGGTCATTAATGTCCAGAGTGGTAACGCGGAACATCTCGCCGGCGCCCTCGCAGTCGGAGCCTGTTATGATCGGCGTGTGGATATACACAAAGCCCTGCTCCTGGAAAAAGGTGTGTATCGCGTGGGCCGCCACGCTCCTGACCCGGAAAACGGCGGAAAAAAGGTTTGTGCGGGGCCGCAGATGGGCGATGGTCCTTAAAAATTCCACGCTGTGGCGTTTTTTCTGAAGGGGGTATTCCGGGGCGGAGGCCCCCTCCACCCTTATCTCTTTGGCTTTTATCTCCAGGGGCTGCTTTGCCTCCGGAGTGAGGGTGACCGTCCCCGTGACCACGAGGGCTGCGCCCACGTTCTGCTTTGCTATATCCTGATAGTTGGGAAGCCCGGCGTCAAAAACTATCTGCAAATTTTTAAAGGAGCTTCCGTCGTTCAGCTCGATAAAGCCGAAATTCTTCATATCCCGTATTGTCCTGGCCCAGCCGCAGACTGTGGCCTCCACTCCGTCCAGCGCGGCACTTCCGGCAAAAATATCCGAGATTTTAATTCTGTCCATTATATCCCTTCTCTTGATTTTTTTCCTTACTGTGATAAAATTATCATTTGGATTTATTATAATATGTTTTTTCCCTTTTTACAACAAGTAATAGTCCGGGGGCTGATAAAAATGCGATTAAAAAAACTTATTTCGGCTTTCGCCGCGTTTGCGATGGCGGTCTCTGTCATATCGCCGTCCGTATCGGCTTTGGATATCTCGGCTGAGTCCGCCGTGGCAATGGATTACAATACGGGCGAGATACTTTATGATAAGGACGCCGGGAAGATGATGATTCCCGCCAGCATGACGAAGATAATGACCGCCTACATAATCTACGAGGAGCTTGAAGCGGGCAATATCACCAAGGAGTCGCAGATCCCCGTGAGCGCCGAGGCGGCGGAGATGTCCAGAAGCTGGCTCTACCCCAAAGCCGTGCCCCTTAAAGCCGGGGCCAGCTATTCCGTGGACACCCTGCTCCAGCTTATTTTCGTGCCCTCGGCCAGCGCGTCCTGCTTCGTTATGGCAGAGTACATAAGCGGCTCCGAGGAGGAATTTGTAAAGCGGATGAACAGCGAAGCCCGGGCTATGGGTATGAAAGCCGAATTCAAAAACTCTCACGGCGCCCAGGTGCACTACACCACCGCGGAGAGCATCGCTATTCTTGTCCGGAAGTTTATCTCCCGCTTCCCGGACGTGCTGAATTACACCTCGCTGAAATCCGTCACATTTAACGACACTACATATGAAAATTCAAACCATCTTCTAAGCTGGTATTATTACGAGGGGGCCGACGGCTTTAAGACCGGCACTATCGTGGCCTCCGGCAGATGTCTCGCCGCCACCGCCATAAGAAACGGGCGCAGGATGATAACCGTCATAATGAATTCAGAGAGCGACGTCACCCGCCACACCGATTCCATAGCCCTTCTGGACGCGGCGTTTCAGGAGGCGGCCCTCCGGGACGCGTCCAGGGCCTCCACAGAGGTGAGCTTTGATTCCCCCACCCAAAGCGTGCGGCTTAACTGCGACTTTACCGTAAACGCCAATATATCTGAGGCCCCGGTCCCGTATTACGCCGCAATCCGGTGGCGGGTAAACGGCGAAACCGTAAAAACACAGGAGAACGTCAAAATACAGTCCGGCGGACGGATATCCGCCGCTATGTACATCGACGGCTCTGAGGACGAAAATGTAAAAACGGAATTGGATATCTCCCAGCCGGACGGCAGCTGGAAAACCTTTGAATATACCCTCCCCTTAAGCGGGGAAGCTCCGGCCAGCTTTCACGATATCGGGGAGCACTGGGCCATAAATGAGATTGAGACGCTGGCTGAGGCGGGAGTGCTGAACGGTTATGAGGACGGCCTTTTCCGCCCTGACAGCGAAATGACCCGGAGCGAGTTCATCACCGCCCTTACCCGGGCTTTGGAGCTCCATGAAATTGGCGGCGAAATCGAATTTTCAGATATTTCCGGCCACTGGGCGGAGGAAAGCATAAAAATCGCCGCCGGGAACGGGATAATAAGCGGCGATAATGAGGGGAGGTTTTTCCCGGACCGCACCATCACCCGCCAGGAGCTGGCCGTTATTATGGCAAATATCCTTAATCTGCCACCCGCCGAAGCTTCCCTCTTTGCCGACGGCGATATGATTGCCGGCTGGGCGGAGCAGGCGGTAAATTCCGCCGCGGCGGCGGGCCTTCTATCCGGCTACGCAGACGGCTCCCTGCATCCCCAAAGCACCGCCACCAGAGCCGAATGCGCCGTGATAATCCTGCGGATATTAAATTACAGGGGCCAACCCGGCTCCTTACGCTGAAAAAACAATCAGAGGGCGCGCTGCAAGACAGGATCATAAAAAAGAGGCGAGAGGTCAGCCCGTGGGGCCGGCCTCTTCCCATACTTGCGTCAAATTTACAAATCGCGCTGCCGCGCAAAAGACACAGAGCAGCCCAAAGCTTTGGTTTTGCAGAAGACATCCTGGAAAAAACACGCTCAGGCCACGAAGCGAATGACATCCCAGCGTGGTATTTATCCGCGTCTGCGCCGCTCCGGTCGGGCGGATGGCGCTTTCCTACGGATTGCACCTTCCGCAGGGGGAATAGCCCTGAGCTATCAGCGCCTC
>CAZBUH010000111.1:0-5682 GCA_964495095.1 uncultured Oscillospiraceae bacterium
AAATGCAGAAAAATTTCCGTGACCGGGCTGAGGACGTCTACAAGGCCATCGCCGCGCTGCTTCTGGAGGAAGGCAAAAAGCAGGAAGAAATTACCGGAAATTAAAATTCTCTTTATAATAATATATCAAAACTTCCATTTAGCTGATTCCCAGCGCGTTTGCCGCCGACACGTCAACCGCCGAACTGACATACGGCCAGACGGATAACTCGAACTGGCTGCAGCTGCGCAGCGGCGGCGTGTTCGTCATCGAGAACGCCGACGCTGTCGTGTACGCCGTTGATAACGGCCTCTTCTCCCGGACCTCCGCGACGGCCTTCGCGAATCCATGTGCTGCACGTCGAAACCTGTGAGACCGCGCATGGAAATATCGGCAAGCCGACGGACGTAGTTTTCCACCCAAGCTCCATTTACGGCATCCAGGTCCGTTATTACCGATTCCGACGTGCATCCTTTTTCCATTGTTCAATGAAAACGCTCCCTTTCCTTCTGTTGTACAGGAATCAGGGGGCGTTTTGCTAGTTCTTTGGCAGACTGAAACGGAGAGGCCGGGCCTCTCCGTTTTTCTACCATTTTCTGCGCAGTCCTTTCGGGTAATGATTTTTCAGCGCCCCGTCGGAGCCTTTGGCCCATCCCAGAGAGACGCCGCCGGCTTTTATAAGCGTCCATCCACTGTTATCGCCCTTTATGACGCCGCCTTTTAAATATTCCGCAATCTCCGGCGAGCCCGCAGCAAAGCCGGCCTCGCTGTCACAGCCTCTGAGCCACAGCGCCAGGGCGTGGGCCGGCTCAAAGCGGCCCTTTATGGCTTTTCCCGTCTCAAGGCCCGCCCGCAGGACCTTAAGGCCGCGTATATCCGGCGCCCCCTCAGGCAAAATGCAGATTGACGACATAAATTCCAGAGCTTCGCCTTCCGGCAAAATTATTCCCATATCGCCGCAAAAGGCTTTAAGCTCCGGCGGGAGCTCCGACGTTCTCATTTTTTCAGGCTCTGCGGCGGCCGCCCCGCTTCTTTTCCGCATTACGGCCGCAAAATGGCCCTCTCCCCTGAGCTTATGTGGCCAAAGGCGGAAGGTTCCGGGAAGTCCCCCCGGCTCAAACCAGGGCGCTTCTACTGTTTCAGGCTCCATATCCTGCCTGCGGCTGAGAAATGCGGAGACCGTACCCTCGTTTTCCTCCTGAGAAAACGTGCATGTGGAATAGACAAGCCGTCCTCCCGGCTTCAGCGCCTCCGCTGCCGAGAGCAAAATCTCAAGCTGGCGTCTGGCGCACATCTCCACTGTCTCCTGGCTCCAATCAGATACCGCCGCTTCCTCTTTTAAGAACATACCCTCTCCGGAACAGGGGGCATCCACAAGCACCCGGTCGAAATATCCCGGAAATTTTTCCGCAATGCGCTGCGGGTGCTCATTTATTACAAGGACGTTTGAAAGTCCCATGCGCTCGGTATTGCGTGACAGTATTTTGGCCCGTTTGGGATTTATCTCATTTGACACCAGAAGTCCGCTGTTTTTCATAAGCGCCCCTATCTGGGTGGATTTTCCTCCGGGGGCGGCGCACATATCCAAAACACGCTCCCCCGGCTCCGGGGAAAGCAGCCCTGCGGGGGCCATCGCGCTCGGCTCCTGGAGGTAGTAAAGCCCCGCATCGTGGAGAGGGCTCAGCCCCGGCCTTGTATCCGGAGCGTAATAATAGCCGTTTTCCGCCCAGGGCACCGGCTCCAGCCCAAACTCCGCAAGCTCCGGGGGAGCATCGCCTTTCAGAGGGTTTATCCGAAGGCCCACATACCGCTTCCGGCTGTACGCCGCCATAAAGGCCCCAAATTCGTCGCCCAGCATTCGCTCCATTTTTTCACTGAAACCCTCCGGCAGCATCCCGGCACCTCCAAAATTTTTCTTCCATTATAATTCATATATGATAAAATGACAATCGGTGATAAAAATGGACATAAAAAATTTAGGCCCATGGCTCCCGCTCCTGAAAGCGGAAACGGACAAGGAATATTTTAAAACTCTCTCGGAAAATGTGGACGGCGCACGCCTGTCCGGAGAGGTCTATCCGCCGGCGGGTCTTATGTTCAGCGCATTTTCAGCAACGCCTCCGGAAAAAGTAAAGGCCGTAATCCTGGGCCAGGACCCATATCACGAGCCGGGGCAGGCTATGGGGCTTGCTTTTTCCGTCCCGGACGGCGTGCCTCTGCCGCCGTCGCTTAAAAATATCTTCAAAGAGCTCGGGAGTGATATGGGAGCTTCCCCACCCTCATCCGGAAATCTTACAAAATGGGCAAAGCAGGGCGTTTTCCTGCTGAACACCGTTTTGACGGTTGAACGGGGCCGCGCAAACAGCCACGCCAAATTCGGCTGGCAGAAATTCACCGACGCGGTCATCACCGCAACCGCCGGGCTTTCCCAGCCTATCGCCTATATTCTCTGGGGCACCCAGGCGTGGAAAAAAGCTTCGCTTATCGAAAACAGGGCTTATCCCACTTTGATAATACGGGACGTACACCCAAGCCCCCTTTCGGCATATCGCGGCTTTTTCGGCTCCCGGCCTTTTTCCCGTGTAAATGATTTTCTCGCGTCAAACGGATGTGGGGTCATCGATTGGTAGGCTCAAAATACCCTGATTGGACTTGTGGTCCATTCAAGCCCGCCGAGACGCATATTCTTATTCGGATAAGCGAGAGAATACAAATCCGTGGCTCTGGCCTCAAGCTCAAACAGCGTGAGCGCTTCGCCGCCTAAGTCCTTTACTGCGGCAGGCTTCGTTATAAGAGGTATGCCGGCTGTCCCGGACATCTCCTTTAACAGCTGCTGGCCTTTTCTGTTAAAGGCCAGTACGCGGCCGTAAGGCGGTGATTTTCTGGATTTGCCCTTTTCAATGCCCAGATAAGCCCCCATAAGCATACGGCGTATCCGCGACTCGGTGTAACGCTTTGTTTTCGCGGCGGATATTATCTCCGATACTCCCGGCTCAAAGGCCGCAAAGCGCCTTACTCTCTGCTCAAGTCCCTCGGCGGAGCCGGGCAGAAGCTTGTATTTTTCCTCCGGCAGCGTCCGCAGGCAGGCCAGCATCGGGCCCTCCATATCTGCGGCGGTCACAGGGCCGCGCCCCGCCTGCAATTCCCTTATAATTATATCCGCCGATTCCTGAGGCATATAATTTTCGGGTATGATGCCGGCCCGCAGCATACGGCGTATATCCGTGGCGGCGGCGGAGGCGTTTCCCGTCTCTCTGCCCCGATGCGGAATGTCACGGGTCACCGTCATGGGCACTATATCTGAACCCAGACGCTTTAACGCGGCTATGTACTCGATTCCCAGCAGGTTGTTGGGATAGCTTAAAAGCTCCGCTTTCTTCCCAACTATTTTCTCTGCGGCCCGCTGTCTCGCCGCAGGATATGAAATGCCAAGGGACAGCTCCTTTTTTATAAGCGCATTTATCTCCTGCATTTCAAGGCAGCGGGCCACCTCGGCAATATCGCCCACATCCCCGTTCTCACTGCCGAAAGACAGATGCGTTACGCTCCCAAGACTATTGAGCAGCGCCGCCCCGCCCATAGCGAAATCCCCTGCGGCAGAAACGGCATACGGCACCGGAAGCTCCAATACCAGATCGGCGCCGCATCTTACGGCTGCCTCTGCCCTGGAGTGTTTATTGAATATTGCAGGCTCACCGCGCTGTACAAAATTTCCGCTCATAACGCAGACTATGCCCGTATCCTGCCCCAGGGCCTCCCTGGTTTTGGCGATATGGCGCATATGCCCGTTGTGAAAAGGGTTGTATTCTGATATTATCCCGGCTATTTTCAAAGTTTTCGCCTCCTGCAGAGAAAAACTATTGTTATCTACGGAAATTTGTATTAAAATAATTTAAGTATATCTATTTTATAATCAGCGCGCATTTATATCAAGAATTTTTTTGGAAGGATGATAATAATGAAGGTACTGGTAATCAACGCCGGCAGCTCATCGCTCAAGTATCAGCTGATGGATCCCGACACCAACACTGTTTTTGCAAAGGGTCTCTGTGAGCGCATAGGCATAGACGGCCGTCTTACCCACAAGATTCCCGAGAAGGGCTATAATGAGACCTTTGAGATTCCCATGCCCACCCATGCGGAGGCTATTCAGGCCGTTATAGACGCTCTCTTAAGCCCGGAGCACGGCGTTATAAAGAGCGCAGACGAGATAGACGCAGTGGGCCACCGCGTTGTCCACGGCGGCGAGGCGTTTGCCGAGTCTGTTAAGATCGACGATAAGGTCATGGCCGCCATTGAGGAGTGCAATCCCCTGGCGCCTCTCCACAATCCCGCAAATATTATCGGCATCAGGGCCTGCCAGAAGGTTATGCCCAACACCCCCATGGTGGCCGTATTTGATACAGCGTTCCATCAGACCATGCCCCCTGTGGCATACACCTACGCGCTCCCCAAAGAATACTATGAGAAGGACAAGGTCCGCCGCTACGGTTTCCACGGCACCTCTCACCGCTATGTAACTCAGCGTGCAGCCGCTATGCTCGGCAAGCCCATTGAGGAGCTGAAGCTTATATCCTGCCATCTTGGAAACGGCTCCTCCATCACCGCTGTGAATAAGGGCAAGTCTGTTGACACCTCCATGGGCTTCACCCCGCTGGCCGGTCTTCCCATGGGTACCCGTTCCGGAGACCTTGACGCCGGTATTCTGGAGTATCTTATGAACAGATATAATCTGAACATCACCGAGATGGTGAGCATCCTCAACAAAAAGTCCGGTGTGCTGGGCGTTTCCGGCGTGTCCTCCGATTTCCGTGATTTGGACAACGCTGCCGCCGGAGGCAACAAGGATGCCGAACTTGCCGTAAAGATGTTTGAGTATGGCGTTAAGAAGTACATAGGCGCATACGCCGCCGCCATGGGCGGAGCCGACGCTATCATCTTCACTGCCGGTATCGGTGAGAACTCCGCCGACATGCGTGTAAATATTGTCGAGGGGCTCGAGTATATGGGCGTTAAGATCGACGCTGAAAAGAACAACTGCCGCGGCAAGGAGATCGATGTCTCCGCAGCCGGCTCCAAGGTCCATATCCTTGTAATCCCCACAGATGAGGAGCTCATGATAGCCAAGGACACCCAGGCCCTGGTAAAATAAGCAATATGTAAACTTACGCCGTATGGCCGTATACTTGGCCATACGGCGTTTTTTATGTTATCACCGGTAAATACAGTCAAATCCTGATAAATGCGGATTTTTCGGACAGTTAGTCGCACAAGGTTAATTTTAGCATAATGCCCCGGAAATGGGGAAATGACAATGGGAGGAGCACGCTTCCCCGCCCTGCGCCGCAAAAAATATTCCTTATCGATCGGTTTGCAGACCGTAATCAGCTTATCTGATACCTTTATGTCCCTGCTCCGCTCCTGTGGTGTCAAACAGTCTTTCTCTGACTCTGGCGTCCATATGACAACACCATGGCAGAAGTCATATTTAAAAAGGAAGAAGCCTGCCGCCGGTTATTATTACTGTCAAAATGAAAGAGCAAATCATTGCAATACTTACAGATAAAAAGCAGCTCTGCTTTTCGAATGTTTTTATCGAAAAGCAGAGCTGCTTCACATGGTCGGAGTGCCGGGATTCGAACCCGGGGCCTCATGGACCCGAACCATGCGCGATACCAAGCTTCGCCACACCCCGATATTTTC
>CAZBUH010000112.1:0-5561 GCA_964495095.1 uncultured Oscillospiraceae bacterium
GGAAAACCGGCAGATGAATCAGATTTTACGCCTTCTGGGGAGGCAGCAGGCAAACCAGCATCTGGCAGACCTCGGTGCCGGTGTTGGTGACAGACTTGGAAACGCCGCCGACGCAGTGGAAAGCGTCGCCCGCGTGGAGAACAGTCTCGCCGTCCTCAGTCTTAAGGGTCATTTCGCCGGTAAGGATATAATAGATGGACTCAAGGGGGTTGGCTCCGTAGTCGCAGCCGCCGCCGGGCACGAAATAGGTGATGCCCATGATCATCTTGCCTCCCTCGATATCGTTGGCGCCGCCGCCGTCCACGTCAAACAGACGAGTGGGGACGCACTCATTGTGGCCGGGCGCGGTGTAGGTGTAGACGGTGCTGCCCTCAACGCCCTTGGCTCTCTGGATTCTGTACTTAGCCATGATAAAACTTCCTTTCATGCTGTTTAGCACTGGCCGTGCTTTTTTACTTTCTTTATTTTAGCATGCCGGCACAAAAAGTTCAAGGCAGTATCGGCAAACATTACTCCCAAATTTGCTTTTTGTTTAAATATAACCTGCACAAAATTTACGCTGACGGTGCTTGATTCCCGTCAGCTATGCCTGCGATACGGCTAAAAGCTGTTTTGTATATTCATCCTGGGGCGAGAAAAACACCCGGTCCCTGGCGCCGGACTCCACTATGCGGCCATCCTTCATAACAATAACCCTGTCGCATATCTGGTAGATAACGTCCATATCGTGGGAGATGAAAATGTAGGAGAGGCCCAGGTCGTTTTTAAGCTCCGCAAGGAGCTTCAGTATCTGGGCCTGGATTGTCACGTCCAGGGCCGATACCGGCTCATCGGCTATAACAAGCTTCGGCCGCAGTATAAGGGCTAATCCTATCGCCACCCTCTGCCGCTGGCCCCCGGAAAGCTCATGGGGATAGCGGGAAGCGTATTTTTCTCCAAGCCCAACCCGCTCCAGCATGTCGTTTACGGCCTCCCGGCGCTCTGTCTTTGAAAAGCCCCCGGCTATCCTTAAAGGCTCCTCCATTATCCTGCCCACGGTAAAGGCCGGGTTAAGGGACCCCGCCGGATCCTGGAATATCATCTGGGGCCTCTCGGAGTGGTGGATTATCTCACCCCGTATATTCCGGTTTATGCCCAGTATGGCCTTTGACAGAGTGGATTTCCCGCAGCCGGATTCGCCCACGATGCCGAGAATTTCGCCGTTATAGACGTCGAAGCTCACGTCAAAAAGCACCTGCTTTTTCTTCTTACGGCCCAATATCCTGCCCCCCGCTCCGTAGCTTACGGAGAGATTTTTCACTTCAAGCAGCTTATCCATTGGCCTTCCTCCCCGGTATGGAAGAAATGAGCTTTTTGGTGTATTCGTCCCGGGGGGAGTCAAAGACCTGACGGGTGTCCCCGGTCTCAACTATCCTTCCGTCCTGCATGACGACCACCCTGCCGCAGAGATTTTTTATCACCCTTAAATCGTGGGATATAAAAAGTATCGCCATATTCAGCTCCCCGTTTATTTTTTTCAGGAGCTTTAATATCTGGGCCTGAATCGTCACGTCCAGGGCCGTTGTAGGCTCGTCTGCTATAAGAAGCTGAGGCCCGCAGATTATGGCGGCGGCTATCATAACCCTCTGCCGCTGCCCCCCGGACAGCTCGTGGGGATATTTTTTGTAAACCTCCTCGGGCTCGGGCAGCTCCACGTCCCGGAGGCACTTTAAAGCAAGGGCGTACCTGTCCTCTTTCCCCATGGAGCTGTGGATTCTGAGGCTTTCCTCCACCTGACGGCCTATGCGCATGGTGGGATTGAGGCTGGTCATAGGCTCCTGAAATATCATGGATATCTGCTTGCCCTGTACCTTCCGCAGCTCCTCCCGGCTCAGTGTCAGAAGATCCACGCCGTTTAAAAGTATCCTGCCGGTGGCCGTGGTCTTGCTCCGCTTCAAAAGCCCCGCTATGGAGAGTGCCGTCTGGGTCTTGCCGGAGCCTGATTCACCGACTATGCCCACGATTTCCCCCTTATCGATATGGAGGTTAAAATCGTGCACCACCTCGTCGTTTGAGAGCCTGTCATGAAAGGCTATACAGAGATTTTCAATGTCAAGCACCCTCAGCGCTCCTTTCCTTAAGCCCCTCTCCCAGAAGTGAAAAGCCGAGTATGAGCAGTATTATGGTGACGCCCGTGAAAATAGCGTACCAGGGAGAGGAAAAGAGATAGGTCTGGGATTCGGAGAGCATTTTCCCAAGGCTTGCGTCCGGGGGCTGCACACCTATGCCCAGATAGCTCATGCTGGCCTCGGCCAGCACCGCGTTGTTAAAGCCTATGGCCACCGCCGAGAGCAGCACGTCCTTGCAGTTTGGCAGTATGTGCAGGAACATTATCCTTAAAGGCCCGGCCCCCATAAGCCGGGCGTTTTCAACATAGTCCATGCTCTTGCAGCGGACAAATTCCCCTCTCACTATTCTGGCAAAGCTCGGTATGAACAGCACGCCCAGGGAAATTATGACGTTATATTTCCCATAGCCCATAAGGCTTATGAAAACCAGCGCCAGCAGTATGCTGGGGAACGCCGCCACCACGTCGTTAAACCGCATAAGCGCCTCGTCCAGCCAGCCGCCGAAATACCCTGTCAGCCCGCCGGCGATTATGCCGAACACAACGCCTATAACAACGACGCAGAGCGCGATAAAAAACGTAGTCCCGGCGCCGTCCATTATACGGCTCAAAATGTCCCGGCCGAAATTGTCGGTGCCGAGGATATGGGCAAGACACGGCCCCGAGAGCTTGTCGGCGGCGGACATCGCGTTGGGGTCATATGGCGTCCATACCGCACCCACGGTCACAAAAAGGGCCATAGCGCCCGTTATTATCCCGCCTGCTATAAGGTTATAATTTTTCTTTTTCATCCCGCCGCCCCCTTATTCAAGCTTTATCCTGGGGTCAACGAACTGATAGATAACGTCAACCAAGAAGTTTACGAACACCACTATAAACGCCATTATAACAATTATCGCCTGCACCACCGGGTAATCCCGGTTTGCTATGGAGGTGAGCAGCAGCCGCCCAATGCCGGGTATGGAGAACACCTGCTCGATTATTATGCTGTTTGCCACAATATCCGACACGGTCATGGCCAGGAAGGTTATCACCGGGATAACCGCGTTTCGCAGTATATGCCCGTACATTACGGACATGCTGCTGTTCCCCCGGCTGTAGGCGGTGCGGACATAGTCCTTGTCCACCTCGCCCATTATGGAGCTTCTCAGCATTTTCGCCGTCATGGCCGCCCTGGGTATGGCTATGGCCACGGCCGGGAAAATAAGATAAAGCAGAAAACCGGGAAGATTCTCCGTATAAGATACGTAATTTCCCGGTGTGAAAAGCTTTAAAATAATACCGCACACAAGGGTGATTATTATCCCCAGGAAAAAGGGCGGTATGGACATGGCCACCTGGCTTACCGCCGTGGCGCTCCTGTCCCGGAGCTTCCCGGCGTGCTTTGCCTGCCACATGCCCAGAGGTATGGACACAATTATTATCATAAAAAAGGACATGGCTGTAAGCACGGCGGTTATGGGTATCTTTCCGGCCAGCATCTCCTTCACCGTCATCTGGTAGTTATATGAGACGCCCATGCTGCCGGTGACGAATTCCTTAAGCCAGTTGAAATATCTTGTAAAAAACGGGAGGTCCAGCCCCAGCCGGCTTCTCAGCGCCGCTATTTTCTCCGGAGTGGCCTCGGTGCCGAGGATAGACGAGGTGGGGTCTCCCGGTATCACCTGGAAAGCCAGGAAGGCGAGGAATGTGATAATGAACAATGTAATAATGAGAGCTGAAAATTTTTTGAGAATATACTTCATATTCCCCGCCTTCCTTCATTTCAGATTTTTCAGTGCCGTACCTGCCGGCGCCCTTTACTTTTCGTAGACCGCCGCAAGGTCGAGCACATAGATGGGATAGAACGTGAAGCCGCCGTACTTCGGGTTCACGGCAACCATGTCGCAGAGATCCTGAATATAGGCGCTGGCGGCGTCCTCAGCCAGGATAGTCTCCATCTGCTTATAGATTTCGGTCTGCTTTGCGTCGTCCGTCTCGGTGACAGCCTGCTCAAAGAGCTTATCGTACTCGCTGTTGGAGAAGTTTACAAAATTCTTTGAGCTGTCGGAGGTGTAGCGCTCCAGCATACCTCTGGCTGTAAGCGTGGAGGTATCGACGCCCACTACCGTGGCCTCGTAATTGCGGCCTGTGTAGGTCTCGCTTACCCAGGTGGCCCACTCCACGGTGTTTATAGAGGCGTTCACTCCCACGGCCTTCAGCTGCTCCACAATAACCGTAGCGGCGTCAACGTGCTGCTGATAGTTTGACGGGACGGTGATGGTAAAGCTCAGGCTGCTGTCGTAGCCCGCCTCCGCCAGAAGCTCCTTCGCCTTCTCCGGGTCGTAGCTGTAGGTGGAGTTCAGCTCCTCCATGTAGTATTTGGAGAAAGCCGGGAACATTGCGCTGCCGCACTGTACGCCCTTGCCGGCGCAGACGAATTCCATTATCTCCGGTATGTTCAGGGCATAGCACAGCGCCTGGCGTACACGGATGTCGGAAAACGGCTCGAAGCTGTTATTGAGGTACAGGGCCTGCACCAGCTTCATGGTGTCCTCATACACGTCGAAGTCGCCCTCAACCTCCGCCGCCTGCTCCGGCGTCAGATGTGCGCATATGTCTATAGCGCCGCTCTTTAAAGAGAGCAGGAGGCTGTCAGCATCACCGATAATCTTGTAGGTCACGGTTTCAAGCTTTGCCTTTTCGCCCCAGTAGTCGTCGAAGCGCTCCATAATGAAATTCTCCTGGGGCGACCGGGACACAAATTTAAAGGGGCCGGTGCCCACAGGCGCCGTGGCCTGCTCCGTGTAATCGCAGGGGATGATGGCCACATCGCTGCTGGCAAAATAGGATATTATCTCTATATTGCACTCGCTCATGGAGACTGTGACAGTGCTCCCGTCCGGCGCGGAAATGTCCGTAATAACAGAAAACGCCGATACCAGAATGTCCTCGTCAAGCAATCCGGCACAGCGTTTAAGGGAATATACTACATCCTCAGCCGTTACTTCGTCCCCGTTGTGGAACTTTACCCCGTCCCTTAAAGTAAAGGTGAGCGTAAGTCCATCATCGGAAAATTCGTATTTTTCGGCTACGGCGGGGGCTATGCTCCCGTCAGGGGCCACTTTAACAAGGCCCTCGAAAATGTTGAATAATACTTCTCTGGTTCCTGCCGACGTTACATGATGTGGGTCAAGACTGTCATCCAAATCCTGGGCGATACCGACGTTTACGCTGCCTGATACCGCCGCTCCGGAAGAACTATCCGGGCTATCGGTTACATTGTCCTTGCTGTCTCCGCATCCCGAGAGTACAGCAGTAAGTGTAAATACACATAACAATAAAAAGGCTATTACTCTTTTCATGTTAAGCTCCTTTAACCTAAATAATCTCTCCCATTATTAAATTGTCGTGTGTATTTTACTCTTATAAATGCAAAAATGCAATAGCTATTTGCAGATTTTTGAATTTGCCG
>CAZBUH010000113.1:0-5390 GCA_964495095.1 uncultured Oscillospiraceae bacterium
CGTGCTCACAGTGGCCCAAATAGCCGGGGTCATGGGGGCAAAGCGTACGCCGGACCTTATACCCATGTGCCACCCGATAATAATAGACGGCATCGACCTTCAGCTCTCCCTCAACGAGGAGCGCTGCTCTGTTGAGATAACGGCCACCGTGTCCTGCGGCGGCCGCACCGGAGTGGAGATGGAGGCCCTTACGGCGGCCTCTACCGCCGCCCTCACAGTTTACGACATGTGCAAGGCGGTCCAGCGGGATATGGTAATCTCCGATATCCGGCTTCTCAGCAAAACCGGCGGAGTACACGGAGATTTTGTGAGAGGAGAACAGGAATGAATACAGCGGCTGTAATAACCATAAGCGACAAAGGCTCCAGAGGGCAGCGTACCGACACCAGCGGCCCCGCCCTCCGGGAAATACTGGAAATTGACGGCTGGCAGGTAGTATATACATCCATTATACCCGACGAGGCAGAGGACATAAAGCGGGAGCTTATAAAATGCTCCGACAGTCTCGGCGTCTCCCTCATACTCACCACCGGCGGCACCGGCTTTTCCCCCAGGGACGTTACCCCGGAGGCCGCAATGGAGGTCATACAGCGCTTAACGCCGGGAATACCGGAGGCCATGCGTGCCGAGAGCATGAAAATAACGCCAAACGGCTGTCTATCCCGCTCCATAGCGGGGATTCGCGGGAAAACCCTTATCGTAACCCTCCCGGGCAGCGAAAAGGCGGCGCGGGAGAATATCCAGGCCGTTTTAAAGCCCATACGCCACGGCGTTGACATGATAAACTCCCAGGGCTCCGCCGACTGCGCCGATACTGCCCGCGCCGGGGAAAAGGCCCCCTCAATGGATCAGTGGCTCCGGGAGGCGAAAAGCGTCCCCGGCGCCAGCGACTGCGGCATGTACCTTTTCCACAACGGCGTCGTGAGGGGCACCGCAAAGCGCCAGGTCCGCGAGGGCGCAGCCTCTCCCCAGGTCCAGGCTATGAGCTTTTCTTACGACAGCGGCCTTGTGGACCGGGCTGTGGAGACAGCGAAAAAGCAGGAGGGCATTTTTCATGTCCGCGTCTGGCTAAATAAGGGACGGCTCCAGGTCGGTGACGATATTATGCTGGTGCTTGTAGGCGGCGACACCCGCCCCCACGTGACAGACGCGCTCCAGTCCCTTGTAAAGGAAATAAAAACAAACTGCGTAAAAGAGGAAGAGATATTTTAAGAAAACCGCGGGATACCGACCTTTCGGTATCCCGCGGTTTTCTGCGCCCGCACGAATATGGAGTTCATTACTCAGCAGCTTCATATATTATATTATACAGTTCGGAATCGGCCGTATACCCGCCGAAATTCAGTTCAAAGAACACGTGGGCCATATATAAATTTTTCATCTTCTCTTTCAGCGGTTCTGCGCTCAGCAAAGCAGCATTGCCGCCGTCCGGCACCGATTTTGTGAGCACAAGCTCAGTCAATTCCTCTGTCTCAGTTCCGGCAGGCGCTGCAAATACCTTGATGCTATTCGGCGTACCGCCCTCCCATTGCAGGAGTATACACTCCATTTCCTCCGATTTATACCACAGTGCCTCCGGGGTCACTTCATTCTGCTCGTCATCATAAAAAGCGGCCCCTGTGATTTTCGGTATATTTTCTTCCATCCCGTCCGCATCTCCGTCCTGCGCCGGGCTTTCACCGGCGCGGCTGTTCCATATACACACCGCAATAAGCAGTACGGCCAGAATAAGCGAAAGTCCCCATCCGAGCCAGCCTGCCCAACTCATTTTATACGCGCGGGGAGCCTTATCCTCCTCCGGCAGCAGCTCCAGCTCCAGCACCTGCGACAGCATCTCTCTGTTAAGCCCCTGGGGAAGTGAATTATCATTTTCCCATTTGGAAACCGCCTGACGGCTGACACCCAGCCGCTCCGCCAGCTCCTCCTGGGATAAGTTTTTTCCTTCACGCGCCTGTTTTATCTGCTGTCCCAACGTCATGTCCGTCATCCTCCGATACCGTAATTCTATTTTGATAATTTCACAATCGATTATGATAGCTAAATTATATCCGCAGCCGAGGCTAAACGCAACCAATTTATCGCAGCTCTCCGGTTGCGGCATAATTTTTACAGGCGATTAGTAAAGGGCAGCGCCTTTTCCCCTATGGTCTCCGGCGCCTCCGCCCCTGCCGCTTTGAGCTTTATAATTCCCCGTTTTCCTGGTTACCCATACATGCGACGTATGGAGAACTTTTATGAAACAACGCTCATATATTTCACATCTGTGCGGCTTTATAAAACTTATTTGATCCCGGTTACGGTGTAATCCTGCTCCTCAACGGCTTTTTTCAGGGCCTCGTCGCCGATTTCTCCATTGAGGACGACCACCGCCGTACCCGCCTCATGGCTCACCCTGGCCTCCGCCACCTGCGGCAGGGCCTCCAGCGCCTTCTTCACTCTGGCCTCGCAGTGGGAGCACATCATGCCCTCGATATTCATTGTCTTTTCCATAGTCTCGTTCTCCTTTTTAAGATTATTTTTAACTCTGCGCTTTCTGTCGCGCTTTGGATCGTACATCTTAAAGAAATTCAGTCTCAGGGCGTTTGTCACAACACAGAAGCTTGAGAGGCTCATAGCCGCCGCGCCGAACATCGGGTTTAGCTGCCACCCCAGCAGATGTATGAAAACTCCCGCGGCCAGTGGTATGCCTATACTGTTGTAGAAAAATGCCCAGAACAGGTTTTCATGAATATTCCGCAGCGTTGCCCGGCTGAGGCGGATTGCCGCCGGCACGTCGGACAGGCGGCTTTTCATAAGCACCACGTCCGCCGCGTCTATAGCCACGTCCGCTCCGGCCCCGATAGCGATGCCTATGTCCGCCCGGGTGAGCGCGGGGGCGTCGTTTATGCCGTCTCCCACCATCGCCACCTTTCCTCTCTCCTTAAGGCTCCGTATGACGCTCTCCTTGCCCTCCGGCAGCACGCCGGCAATAACCTCATCCACCCCGGCCTGCTTTCCTATGGCGTTGGCCGTCCGCTCATTGTCTCCCGTGAGCATAACCACCCGTATGCCCATGTTCTGAAGCTCTTTTACCGCCCGTGGGCTGTCCTCCTTAATTACGTCCGCCACTGCGATAACGCCTTTAAGCTCTCCGCCGCGGCTGAAAAACAGCGGCGTTTTGCCCTCTCCGGCAAAATCCCCGGCCTTTTTCCCTATGGCCTCCGGCACCTCCGCCCTGCCGCTTATGAATTTAAGATTCCCTCCGCAGACAGGCTCTCCGGAAATTTTGCCCACGAGGCCGTTTCCCGGCAGAGCCTCAAATTCCTCCACATCCCCGCAGGGTATCTCCAGCTCCTCCGCCCGCCGAAGTATGGCGCGGGCCAGGGGGTGTTCGCTCTTTTTTTCAAGTGCGGCGGCAAGAGTAAGAAGCTCCGTCTCCGTGACGCCCTCCGCCGTGACGGTATCCGTCACCCGCGGCTCGCCGGCGGTTATGGTGCCGGTCTTGTCAAGGGCCGCTATGCTGACCTTTCCGGCCTCCTCGAGAGACACGGCGGTTTTAAAGAGTATTCCGTTTTTGGCGCCCATTCCGTTTCCAACCATAATCGCCACAGGCGTTGCAAGTCCCAGCGCGCAGGGACAGCTTATGACAAGCACCGATATTCCCCTTGCAAGGGCAAAGCCCACCGTCTGGCCCGCCAGCAGCCACACTATTATCGTCACGGCGGCTATTGCCATGACCACCGGCACGAAAACGCCGGACACCTTATCCGCCACTTTCGCTATTGGCGCCTTTGTGGCGGCGGCGTCGCTCACCATCTGAATTATCTGTGAAAGAGTGGTGTCCTCCCCCACCCTTGTGGCGCGGCACTTAATAAAGCCCGACTGATTTACGGTCGCCGCGGAGACCTGATCCCCCGGCCCCTTGTCAACCGGCACGCTCTCGCCGGTGAGGGCGGACTCGTTTACAGCGCTGGCGCCCTCCAGCACCGCACCGTCCACCGGGATATTTTCTCCGGGGCGCACCACAAAGATATCGTCCCGGCGCACCTGCTCTATTGACACCTCCGCCTCGCGGCCGTCCCGTATGACAGTGGCTGTCTTTGGGGACAGCTTCATAAGGCTCTTTAACGCATCTGTTGTTTTGCCTTTTGACCTTGCCTCCAGCATTTTCCCCACGGTGATAAGGGCAAGTATCATGGCGGCGGACTCAAAATAAAATTCGTGCATATAGCCCATGACCCCGTCCATATCGCCCCGGAGCTGCGCCCCGGTCATGGCAAAAAGGGCGTAGGTGCTGTAGCAGAAAGCCGCTGTGGCCCCCAGTGCCACAAGGGTATCCATATTTGGCGACCGGTGTGCGAGGCTCTTAAAGCCGCTTATAAAAAATTTCTGGTTTATAACCATAACGGCCCCGGTGAGAAGAAGCTGTATAAGCCCCATTGCCACATGGTTTTCCGCCAAAATCTCCGGAAGGGGCCAGCCCCACATCATGTGGCCCATGGAGATGTACATAAGCACCGCAAGAAAGCCCACCGACGCTATAAGCCGCCGCTTTAAGGCAGGCGTTTCCGTATCCCTGAGGGCGTCCTCCTCCGGCGGCGCGGCGGAGCTTCCCGCCCCCTTGACGGCGGCCCCGTATCCCGCCGCCTGTACGGCCGCTATTATCTCCTCCGGCCCGGCGGTGCCCTCTACGCCCATTGAATTTGTCAGAAGGCTCACAGAGCAAGACTCCACCCCCGGCACCTTCGACACCGCCTTTTCTACCCGGACGCTGCAGGCGGCGCAGCTCATGCCCGTAACGGTATACTGTTCCATATTTTTTACCTCATAAGCTTTTGTATCGTATTCACCAGCTCATCCACCGTCCCGTCCTTTCCGTCTCGGATATCGCGCAGGACGCAGTGCCGGATGTGGCTGGAGAGCAGCTCTTTATTAAAGGAGTTCATGGCCGCCGTCACCGCCGCAGACTGCACCAGGATATCCGGACAGTAGGCGTCGTTTTCCACCATGCCCCGGATGCCCCGTATCTGTCCCTCGATGCGGCTTAAGCGGTTTATGAGCTTTTTATATTCTTCCTCAGAGCGCTCGGTTTTTCTGCATTGGCAGCAATTATTCCCTTCCATTTCTTCTTACCAGCTCCAATACCGTCGTCATTTATACCCCCACGGGGTATTTTGATTATATACCCCCATAGGGTATATGTCAAGTATAAAATATCCCCCGTGTTCACGGAGGCAGTCTGTCAAAGAACTAACCAAACGCCCCCTGATTCCAGTATAAAGGAAAGGGGGGTGTTTTCTTTTTACAAAAAGTCCCCGGTTTTCGCTTCCTGAAAACCGGGGACTTTGACAGGCTGAAGCGCGAAAGCATTTTGCTTTCGCGCTCATTTTACTCCGCCCTTATTTTTCGGC
>CAZBUH010000114.1:0-5330 GCA_964495095.1 uncultured Oscillospiraceae bacterium
CCGGCCCGCATTGGACGCTGGACAAGACCAAGCAGATCCAGGCGCAGAGGAAGATAGGGGGCAGTCCCATTACCTTCTATGCCGCATTGAATGCCACTTATTCCGACCTGTTCGGGTTTTTCAAAAAATACGGGATTTCAAATTTGGACGCCTATGTGGACTTCGTAAAGGCGTTCTGGCTGAATGACGAGGACGCCGTGGAGGATAAGGTCAGGGTGTACTATGAAGCGGTTGTGGCAGGATAAAATACACATAATCTACACAGTGATGCGAAAACACTTTGAAATTACTTGATTAACAAAGGCTTCAAATCCCTCCTTCTCCGCCAAAATGAAAGAGCTTTGAATCGTTTTGATTCAAGGCTCTTTTGCCGCTGAGGAAGGGGACAGGCTACAGCGTCTTGCCCAGGGCATATGCCTGCTTTTCGTAAACCGTTCCCGCCGCCTGGCCGTGGGACGCCAGCCCGCCTGCCAGTACGGAGCCCCTGTCAAGCCACTTCATGCCGCCGATAAAGCATGTCCTGTAGCTCATGTAGAGATTTTCCAATATGCTCTGCTCTGGCTCGGCGCCGCAGGCCAGAAGCACACTCTCCTTGACGGCGGGAGCGCCCTCCTGGGGGAACGCCATACGGTCCATGATAACCTTAAGCTGCCCGGGAAACTGCATCCAGTATACCGGGGAGGCCCACACGACGACATCGGCGTGCTCAAGCTCCTGCAGCACGATTGACATGTCGTCCTGAGCCTGCTGCGCGCCGCGAAACGGCGCAATATTCATATCAGAAACCGTCAGCATAACGCCGGAGTGCCCGGCCTCCTTCGCGCCCCTTATAAGGGCGGTGGCGAGTATATCGGTGTTGCCGCCCCTTTCGGGGCTTCCGTTAAGCACTAATATTCTTTTTCCCATTTTCAATCCTCCTTATCTGTAAAACTCCGCACAGCGCCGGCTATGCGAGCTTTTTCGGCGTCAAAATAAAATAATCTATCAGCAGGAAAATAAGCAGGGGACAGACCGTTACGCCTATAAGCCCCACAGCGGCCCCAAGGCTGTTGGCCCAGCCGTTTATGATAAGGCACAGAGCGGCTACATAGGCGGCTGCCAGACCGGCCAATATGCTCTGACAGCCAATGCCTATAAATATTCCCAGCACTTTCTGCAAAACCTGCCCGTGGGCCGCCAGCAGCGTCAGGACAATATTAAGGATGACGAGAAAGCCGATGGCGAAAATGCTGTAGTAGGTATCGCCGACGCCGATTGCCTTTATGGTTATGCAGCCTAAGAAAACGCCGGCGACGGTCTGTATTACCGGCACGCCCCGTATGTAAAGCATGGTGCCGATAGTCTTGCATGCGTAGACGCACATGCCGATAATAAGGGCCTCAAAGGCACCGTCAAGGGCCGGCTGTATGACAGCCTGCAAATAGTTCTGCACCAGGACGCCGTCCTTTGGGGCTTCGGCGAATTTCTGCACCATGTCAAACCACACGTCCAGGAAGGGAATCTCCTGCAGAAGATTTAGAATAAAGGAAATCCCGTTTGCGGGGAGTATAAGCTTTAAAATAAAGCATATAAACGGAAGCAGGATAATGGCTATCAATATCTGTGCTACCGAGGCGATTAAATTTTTAAACCCGCCGAAAAAAGAAACAACAGACCGCATTGACAGGCATCTCCCTTTTTATTGTGTGTCTATCTCCAAAATAATATCTGTGGTGCCGGGAGAGGAGCCGGGGGATGCGGAAACTCCGTCCTCCCGCAGTATGGGGATGTCCAGCTTCACGCCCTCCGGCGTATAGACAATATATTTCCGAAAACCGAAAAAGATAACCACCGCCAGCACTATAAGGGCAAGAATTGCGATAAGCAGCGCACGGAAAAAGATTTTCAGCGGCCTGCGGCTGCGGTAGGTCTTTCGGTAATTGGCCGCAGACATTATTTATCCTCCAGCGCCATCATAAGACCCACCCGGCGGGCGTGGCGGCCGCCCTCAAACTCGGTGTTGAGGAAGGTCTCGACAATTTTCAGTGCGTGGCCCTCACCGACCACTCTGCCGCCCATGGCGAGCATATTGGCGTTGTTGTGCTTCCTGGTCATTTCGGCGGAATAGCAGTCTGAGCATAGGGCGGCGCGTATGCCCTTCATCTTGTTGGCGGATATGGATATTCCGATACCGGTACCGCAGATGAGTATGCCCTTTTCGCATTCGCCGGACTGCACCAGCTTTGCGGCGGCCTCGGCGTAGATGGGGTAGTCGCAGCTCTCCTCGGAGTAGGTGCCGCAGTCCTTGTATTCAATGCGGTTTTCGTCCAGATATTTTTTGACGGCCTGCATCAACTGATAGCCGCCGTGGTCGCATCCAAGTGCAATCATTTCTAAATTCCTCCTAGATTTTTATAAATTCCGGCTTATGCTCTCTGAAAACAGAGATATATTTAAATCCGCACTGGCGGATAAGCTCGTAAGCCTCCGAAATTCCCCGGCCGGCGTCCCTGGGATTGTGGGCGTCGGAGCCGGCGGTGATTATTTCCCCGCCCATGCGGCGGTATATACGCAAAACCTCGGGCACCGGGGCAAATTCATTGACCGCCGAGCGCAGGCCGGCGGTGTTTACCTCAATGCCTTTGCCGCTTTCAATAACGGTGCGGAAAAGCTCCTCCAGCTCGCCGCCAAAGGGGAGAATGGAGGTTTTAAAACCGGCCTTCGCCATATACCGGCTGGTGTAGCCGATATGGCCAAGAACATCGAAGGCGCCGAGCCGGGCAAGCTCAAGGTATTCGCCCAGGTACTCCCGGTTAAGCTCCCGGCACTGGGCCTCCGACACGTAATCTATAAGACAGAAATCTGTCCGGCCCCGGAGGGCGTGGACAGAGCCTATGACAAAATCAAGGCCTGGCGTATTGTAGACCTTTTTCGCCTCCTCCGGATGATGGCAGCCCTCTCCGAGCTCCAGGCCAAGCTTTACCCTAATGCCGGGCACCGAGTCTTTTACGGAGGCGTAGTCGGATAAGATGCCGGGAAAGCCAGCGAAATATTCCGGGTTATATTCTCCGGTGTCGTAGCGGTCAAGGTCGATGTGGTCTGTAAAGCAAATCTCGCTCATGCCAACGCTTTTGGCCGCAGCGGCCATTTGCAGCATCGGCGCCTGGGAGTCCTCGGAATTTTCGGTGTGCAAGTGGTAGTCTGTAAAATACATTGTCTCACCTTAAAACGGCCACTGGGACGGGATCCATCTCAGGAAGTATTTGGTGTAGCCGGCGGAAGCGGGACTGCCGGAGATAACGGGGTAAAAGGCTATAAACAGCAGCAGCGCCCCGGCGGTAATGCCGAAAACAGCGAATTTGTACCTGCCGTATTTCCTGTCCCAGATGCCGTTGAGCACATGGCACAGGGCCAGCGTCAGGAAGATGGTGCAGGGGAAGTAGTGGTATATAAATGCGCACCGGGATATGAACATCCAGGGCAGCAGCACGGAGATATAAAACATTGCGATGAAAAGGGCTTTGCCGTCCCTGTTCTTTACAATATGGAAAATCATGGACAGTACCGCCAGAAGGCCGCCCCACCAGAGCACCGGGTTTCCGAAAGCGGCAAAGGCCGATTTTGTCCCGTCGGGCAGGGTACTTCTGTAGTAGAGGATCGGCCGGATGTCCAGCACCCACTGCCACCAGGGCGACGCGTAGCTGTGGGTGGCCTGGAGCTTTGAGTGGTAGCTGAACATGAATTTGTTGTTATCGATTATTATCCGGTAATAGTCCCTGTCCAGCAGCATACCGTCGGAGACCTTCATACCGGAGGCAAGGCCGTAGGGGATGTAGCTGAGGCAGTATATGGCCGCCGGTATCAGGATGAAAAACAGCACCGACGCGAGAAGCGTTTTTATTAAAAACGCCGCGTATTCCCGTCCCCGCTGATTTGAAATATAGTAGCGGCCCCGCATTACAAGGTGCACAGTATATGCGGCTACAAGGGCGGGCCCGGCATAAAGCGAAGTCCATTTACAGGCCGCGCCAACTCCGAAGGAGAGGCCGCAGAGAAACAGGGGAAGGCATGTCCTGAGAAATCCTGTCTCATAGTCCTGGTTTATATAGCGGTACATGAAAAAGGCCATGAGTATTATGAAGATGACCCCGTAGGTGTCGATGGTGGCTATGCGAGTCTGGGTGTAGTGCATGAAGTCAAAGGCGAAAAGCAGCGTGCCGCAGGAGGCGATAACTGTTTTGCCGAACATGTTTTTTATAAAGACGTAGAGCAATGGCAGCATAAGGATGCCAAACAGAGTGCCCATAAAGCGCCAGCCGAAGGGCGTCATGCCGAAAAGCCTGATGCCGAGGGAGATTATAAGCTTTCCTAGGGGCGGATGGGACACCTCATATGGGTATACGTTCCTGACGTTTTCGTAGGCTGTCCTGGCGTGGTATATCTCATCAAAATAGGCGCTGTTTAGATATGTCGGGTACTCCGGTACAAGCGCCTGCTCGTCGAAAAGCGCACTGGCGTATTCAGGGACGGAAACCTTTGAGATAAGATTCCCCATACTGTCGTAAATCGCAAGCTCCCCAAGCTCCATAGGCAGCTTTGAGCTTGTGATGCGGATATATTTCACAGGGCCGTTATACTCGTTTAAGGAGGCGTACATCCATTTAAAAAGGTCCGCGTGGGACTGGTCCATGGCGTACTGCTCGTCCTCATCGTCCTCGGTCTCAATTTTCTGCTCCGTCCAGTTTACGCCGTCCCTTGATACCTCCAGTGTGTAATGGCCGTGCCAGAGACCGGTGTAGTACATTATCGAGCTTATTTCCGTGTTCTCCTGAAGCTCTATTGTTACCGAGGGGTTTTCCTCGTTGAACTGGAAAAAGCTCTGAGGCGCAGAGTTTATGCCGAGGCCCCAGTAGGCCACGGCACCGTAGAGAAGCGTAATGGCGATAATGGGGATAATGTCCTTTTTCTCCATTGGGAAGATGCTGTGACGGAAGGAAAAATTCTTTTTTTCCGCCATCCCGATCCATTCCAGCGTTCCCGTCCGGGGCCGGAGCGCCTTGAAATAATAAGCGAAGAAGCAAAAAAGGAGCATCACGGTGATTATGGGAAAGACAACGGTCACATAGCTGTAATACATTTATCAGGGCTCCTCAGCAATTTCTTTCACATATATAATAGCAGTTTTTCCATCAAAAGTACAGTACATTTTATATGTGAATATTCGATGCCGACAGGGGAGCGTGAAAGCCGAAAACCGGCGCGGTGATGACCGTGCCGGTTTTTTGCGCCGTGCTTTTTTGAATGTGATACCGCATTTTAACGGCTTTTTCATAAACCGTATGGAGCTTATA
>CAZBUH010000115.1:0-5262 GCA_964495095.1 uncultured Oscillospiraceae bacterium
GCACATCAAGGGCATTTCCGGCACCTGGGGCGCTACCGACGCTCCCCTGTGGCACCATCCTCTCAAGGAGCAGATGCCCTGGCTCGCCACCGCGTTCACCCAGGCTACCGGCAAGGACGCTGCCGACCTCTATCCCGACTACGAGCCCTGCCACCGCATCTACATGCAGTCCGGCGTATGCACCGTTGAGAACGCCGGCGGCGATATCGACGAGTGCACCGGCAGACGTATGATAATAGCGGCGTTCCCCTTCCGCTGCGAGATGGCCGACGGCGGCTTTGTACGCCTTGTGGCATGGGAAGAAGGCTCTTTCTAAGCCATGAAAGCCATAAGCAATATTAAGAAAATTGCCGTGCTGGGCGCCGGCACCATGGGCCCCGGCATTGCCCAGACGTTCGCAATGGGCGGCTATAATGTGACAATGTGGACCCGCAGCGAGTCCACCCGCGAGAAAGCCAAGGCCACCCTCCGCACCAGCCTTGAGACCTTCGCCCAGGAGGGCGAGATAAAGTCCGGGGATGTGGAGAAGATATACTCCAGAGTGAATTTCGCCCTCACAGTTCCCGAGGCGGTTGACGGCGCGGACTTCATCATGGAGACAATCGTGGAGAATAAGGACGCCAAGTCTGAGCTTTACGCCCAGCTTGCGGAGATAGTGCCCAATGATGTTATAGTTGCGTCCAACACCTCCGCCCTGAATATATTTGAGGTAGTGCCTGAAAAGCTCCTGCCCCAGCAGATAATCTGCCACTGGTACGCGCCTCCCGCCGTTATCCCTCTTGTCGAGGTGGTAAAGAGCGAGCAGGCCCCACAGGAGTATGCCGATATTGCCGTTGAGCTGCTGAAAAAGTGCGGCAAGACTGCGGTGCTGATGAAAAAGTTTATCAGAGGCTACATAGTAAACCGCCTTCAGCAGTGCCTTAACCGCGAGGTGTTCTACCTCCTTGACAACGGCTACTGCGACGCCGAGGCGATAGACCTTGCCGCCAAGGCCAGCTTTATCCCCCGGGCGTGCGTCCTGGGCCTGTGCAAGCGCATGGATTTCGGCGGACTTGATATGACCGCCAACAACTACCGCAACCACAGCTACACGATGCCTGAGCACGGCGACGAGCTGCCCCATGTGCTGGAGGAGCACGTGGACCACGGGGAGCTGGGCATAAAGAGCGGCCACGGCTTCTATGACTATTCTGGCCAGGATATCGAGGCTCTGAAGGTAAAGCGGGATAAGCAGCTCTTTGAGATATTCCGCGTGACGAAAAAGCTTATGGAGGATCCGGTATAACCGGAAAAACATTCTCGTTCACGGCCCGCGCCATGGCCCGCCGTCTTTCGCGCAAATCCGCGGAGGAAACGGCAGGCCCGGCGGCGCGGAGCTTTAAGTGTGTGAGGTAAAAGCTTTGGATTTGGTTTTGTTTTCCGGATACGCAAAGCTCCCGACAAATACCACCGCCCAGAAGATATACGACGAGCTGGCTCTTGTGGTGCTTATCGACATGGAGACCGGCGTTATACACAACGCCGAGTGTACCATGGTGACGGGCATCGCAAAGGAGTTTGTGAATTCGATAATTGTGGGCTACAGTATGGAAAACGGCATTGAGCCGCTGGTGGCAGCTATCGAGAGGAAGTATCACGGACATCTTAAACGCGCCCTGGTGACCGCTATGAAGATGATCGGCAGCCAGTATGCCGAGGTGGCGAAAACAGGGCAGAATTAAGCTGTTTTAATTAAAATCCGCTGTGACAGCAGTTGGATACCTTGATTAAAAGCCGGCTGGGTACAGGCGGAAAGCCGCCTGTGCCCGGTCGGTGTGCTTTTTTCTGCCGGAAAACCTTTCCGGCCGGAAAAAAGCGCACCGGCAAGAAGAAGAGAGAGTATATATGGAGGTTTAAATGAACATTTATCAGCTTGGCGGGATGATACTTACGGTGGTACTCATCCTGGCCCTCAGTATCTATTCCGGCACACGGAGCAAAAAGAACAGCGGCGGCGGCCGGAAGAACAGCGCCCCCGTTGTGGCGGGCATAATCATGGGCACGCTGGTTGGCGGCTCATCCACCGTGGGTACGGCGCAGCTTGCATATAATTACGGCATGAGCGCCTGGTGGTTTACCTTGGGCGGCGGCATATCCTGCCTTGTGCTGGCGCTGTTCTACGTTAAGCCCTTCCGCCATAACGGCGGGCACACGCTTGTGGGCATGATAAGCAACGAATTTGGGCCTGCGGCGGGCGTCTCGGCTTCTATTCTCAGCTCAATCGGCACATTTATAAATATTATCTCCCAGATGATAGCGGCCTCAGCGGTGCTGACAGTGCTGTTTCCCAATCTGGGCCTTATACCGGAGCTTATAATCACAACTGTGTTTATGATACTCTACGTGGTTATCGGCGGGGCCAAGGGCGCCGGCATGGTGGGCATTTTAAAGCTCATACTGCTGTATGTTGCAATGATAGGCTGCGGCGCGATCGTGCTGTATCTTACTGGCGGCGTGATTGGCTTTAAGGAGATGGTGGACGGCATTGAAAATCCCGACGGCGTGAATTTCTTCAGCCTCTTTGCCAGGGGCTTCGGCACCGACATGGGGGCGTTCATATCGCTGCTGCTGGGAGTGCTCACCACCCAGACTTACGCCCAGGCCGTACTGTGGGCAAAGGATGACGCCGCGGGCCGCCGCGGAGCGCTTATCTCCACCTTCATGATACCGCCTATCGGCATCGGCGGTATCCTTGTGGGCCTCTTTATGCGTGCCAATTACCCCGGCATCGTGGCGAAAACCGCCCTTACCTCGTTTATTATGGAATATATGCCTCCGGCGCTCAGCGGCATTGTCCTTGGTACGCTGTTTATCGCCGTGGTGGGCACCGGAGCGGGCCTTGCGCTGGGCATATCCTTTATTATAAATGAGGATATTTTAAGCCGCATAACCCATAAATTCGACGCCCCCGAGAAGCAGCGGCATCTTGGCAAGCTGTGGATAACGCTTATCCTTATCCTGGCCTGTGTCCTGTCCTCCGGGCCTTTGGGAGACGCCATACTGGGATTTGCCTTTATGTCCATGGGCCTGCGGGCCACGGTTGTTTTCGCGCCCCTGTGCGCGGCCCTGTTCTGCCCGGGCAGGGTAGACAGACGGTGGGTAGTAGTGTCGATAATAGCAAGCCCGCTTACGGTGCTTGTTTGCCACTTTATACCCGGAATAGGCTTTGACCCGCTGTTTATCGGCCTTGGTGTGAGCATACTTCTCGTGGCCGGCGGCGCCGCTGCCGCGAGAGGAAAGCACGGCCGGTTAAACGCAAATTAAATATGATTAAAAAATCCGCGCGGCATCTTCCGCCTTCCAGACTTCAGAAGACAAGCGTCAACGGTATAAAAACGAAGTTCTCCGGATCGGAATGCGCCGGTCAGCTCTTCAGCTTTCCGATCATCGCGCCTGCAGCCTGGCAGGCCGGCGAATAAACGGCCTTATATTCCCTTCATTTTTTCTTCGCGATGGTAGCTGTATCCTATTCCATTACGCCAGACCAGCATAACCTGCGGCACAAGAGCTTTCGGGCGGCAGTTCAGCGTCGCAAATGCGCCCTGCTTTTAAGTCTATATTTAATAAATTGGAATGCCAAGGTCAGTAACCCGCAGATGAATTGTTTTTCTCTGCCTGTAGGAGTGCAATACATTATTGAAAACCTGCACGATATTCATTTTTCTGCTGTTTTTTCTGCGGTGTAAAAACATCATTTTAGTACATACAATTTTTGCAATTATATTTTATATAATGTATAATATCACCGTACATCTATGTAAAGGGTGAAATAAATGCGGATTATGGCGGTAGACCCGGGGGACGCCAGGACCGGGCTGGCTGTATCGGACCTCACCGGCTCCATTGCCGGGGAGGCCTGGGTGATAAGCTCCCGGAATTTTGAAAAGGCCGTGGAGGACATAGCCTCGGAGGCGGAAAAACGCCAGGTGGGGACCGTGGTTTTGGGGTACCCCAAAAATATGGACGGCTCTCTCGGCCCCAGGGCGGAAAAAAGCGAAAGGATGGCGGCCCTCCTGCGGGAAAAGGGGCTGGAGGTCGTGCTTTGGGACGAGCGCCGCACCACTGTGGACGCCCACCGCATTCTCTCGGATAACTGCCGCCATGGGGAAAAGCGCAAAGACACCGTGGACGCCGTAGCTGCCACGCTTATTCTGGAGGGCTACCTGGGCAGCCTCAAATAAAGGCCCTCACTTTTTCTTCACTTTGAAAAGCTCGGATATGCCGGTTAATATGAGGAAAATGCCGAACAGCTTTTTTAGAAGGGACGCGTCTATGGCGGTGGCGGCGAGGGCTGACGCCGCCGCCATTATGCACCCTGCAATCATCGCCGGGACAGCGGCGCGCCAGTCTATAAGCCGATTTTTAAGGTGAAATATCATGGAGGCCCCGGCAGTAGGGAGAAAATACAGCAGATTTATCCCCTGGGCCGCCCGCTGCTCCATAGAGGCCGCCGCTGTCATCCATACCATGAGCAGCGTGCCGCCGCCGACTCCGTAGCCCGATATGACGCCGCAGACGGCCCCGGCCAGCATAGGTAATATCCAGCTCATAGGAGAAGCCTCACCCCGCCGTAGATTATTATAAGCCCCAGCCCGATTCGCAGAAACCGCACCGGGATGCGCTTATATGTGAAGCCTCCGATAAGCCCTCCGGCCGCCCCGCCGATAAGATAGGGCCAGGCCGCCCCCAAATCCATGGCTCCACGGATAAAATACACCGCCAGTGACACCAGGCACAGCGGCATAATTATACAAACTGAGGTGGAAAACGCCTTTCTCTCCTCCAGTCCTGCCCATTTTGTGAGAAGCGGCACCAGCACCATGCCGCCCCCCGCGCCGAAAAGGCCGTTTGCCGCGCCGGCAAGCCCTCCGGTCACTGCGTATTTAAATGTTTCTTTTTTCACAAAAACACCGCCCCGGATAGTATTTCCGGGGCGGTGTCTTAACATTCTTTACATTGCGCCGTTTATCTGGGGAAATTAATGGCAGCCTGCGCCGCGGCAAGGCGCGCTATCGGCACACGGAAAGGAGAGCAGGAAACGTAGTCCAGCCCAATCTTATGGCAGAACTCCACCGATGTGGGGTCGCCGCCGTGCTCACCGCAGATGCCCACATGCAGGGCGGGATTTGCGGGACGGCCCAACTCTATTGCCATGCTCATAAGCTTGCCCACGCCGGTCTGATCCAGCTTGGCAAAGGGGTCGTTCTCGAAAATCTTCGCGTC
>CAZBUH010000116.1:0-5088 GCA_964495095.1 uncultured Oscillospiraceae bacterium
TCCGCTCGCCGTCCTCGCGGATGAAAGCCACAGCCTGCTTTTCACAAATCCACAGGGCCCGCGCCGTGCCATCCCCGTTGCCGGCGGTCTCCTGCGCCATGGAATACCAGAGGCCACGGGCGGTTTTCCCGTCGCCGGCGATAACAATCACAGGCGTCGTCACCGTATACATGCTCATGCAGCCATAGCCCAGATTTTCGGCGCAGTATTTAAGCCCTGGCTTTTTTTCGCAGTATTTTTTCAGCCTGGCCCAGCGCTCCTCCTCGTTTTTCGCCACATAGTAGGCGGAGATGGAGTCCATGCCCACATAATAGCCCCAGTTGCGGCCCAAGGAGGCCGTGGCCCTGTTCTCAGGCTTCGTCACCCAAAGCTCGTTAAGCTCCCTGCGGCGCATCCCGTTGGCGTCATAATAGGCACGGCGGCCCATTAAATTCTGGAGCTCCTCCCGGTCCCACACCCGGCGGATGCGCTCATCATCAGAATATGCGTTTTTAATTTTGTCCATACTTACGCCTCCTCTCCCCCAAAGCCATAGCTGAAGGTATTTTCAAATTTTTCGTAAGGCTCCGGCGGCTCCGGCAGCTTCATAAACGGCCGGTCGGGATGATAGTGTTCACGCAGTACGCAGGGCACTGTGGGCGCGGGCAGCTTATATTCCCGCAGCCCCTCGAATTCAGGGCGGTCCGGATATGCCGTGTCCTTCCCGGACCAGTCCCTGCCGGCGGGGCATTTTACGTCCTCGGCCACAAGCATATGCCATATCCTCCAGTTGCCGCCCTCTTTCACAAAATCCACGGCGTAGCAGCGCCAGGTCCAGTAGGCCACCGGGCCGGCGGTATCGGTCTCGGCGCAGGAGCCGTGGCAGTACCAGATGCCCTTTGCCGTGCCGTCGGCCCCCAGCTCCACCACAGGCGTGCTGAGCGCCACATACTCCAAATCCCCGATTCCGTAAAGCTCCTCGTCGCTTTTCCCCTCCACCATGCGGGGGAACAGCTTCTTCAAAATATCGCGCTTGGCCTTCAGCGCCGTATCTATGGCGGCGTAATACCCGGACACGGCCTCCCGGCCCAGATACCACCCGTCATTTGTGCCAAGGCACACGTCGTCTCTGCCGCTCCAGAAGGAATCAAAAATTTTATATTCCTGCTTAATAAGGTAGCTGTAGGCGAACTTCCCCATCACATTTTTGACGGCGCGGCGGTCCTCCCACCGGGAGACCAGCTCCTCGGTGCTGTATTTTAAGCTCTGCATCCAATTCTCCTTCCTTTTTACATGCCCGGAGGCGGCGGGGGCATACCTGGCCCTCCCGGCCCCATGGCTTTTCCCTCACGGACGGCCGCGAGGCCCGCTTCAAAGGCGGCGTCATACTCCTCCGGGTTTTCCGAAAAGCTCGAATATGTGTTGTCGATGTTCATTGCCGCATAGGGCCGGGGCGCAGGCACCGTATCCTGCACGGGCAGCAGAGGATTATAGTCGTTATGCAGCGGGCCGGGGTCCTGACACACCGGGCTTGAATTCACAATAGGCGGATTGCCGTGGGGCGGCATACCCATTCCGCCGGGGCTGCGCTCCCGCTGATAGGCCTTCCGCGCCCAGTTGAGGTCGTCAAATTCCGCCATAATGTCCGGGCAGACCTGTTCGTGGAGATAGACCCAGCATCCGTCCTCATACACATAATCCGAGCCGTAGCGCTCCCACATGTAATTGCAGAAACGTTTTCCGTCATCGTTTATGTTGCTGAAAATTATTCCCGGCGTGATATAGGTGCTACGGGCCGACATCCCGTCCTCCGCCACCTCAATCACGTCCGACACCAGTGCGTGGACGGAAGCCTCGTTTATGGGCCGGGGGTCCTTGCCGCCGATTTCGGGAAATTTCTGAAACATATACAGGTAATTTTCAAAGGTCTTGGCGTCGTAGCAGGAGACGCTGCCGTACCACACCGATTTCCAGCCCCGCATCCGGCCGAAGAAGTGGGCCCAGGAGACCTCCTGGCTGGCCGACCAGATATTCCCCCACTCCTCGGCGGCAAAGGCCTTGGCGTGCAGATAGGTATGCCGCGCATGGCAGTTTTCCACCGCCTGGCTGCCCGCCGCGTTATGCACCCTCTGGGAAAAGCTCAGTTTGCTCATATGCCCGCCTCCTTATATTTCGGATGCCCCTCGGGGCCGTAGCCGCCGGCGTCGGAGAAGCTCATATACGGGAGCGGCTCCGGCGGATAATTGTCCCACCAGTTGAAGCGCTCATCGTGCGTCAGCATCGGTATATCCGGCTGGCCGAATTCCGCCCGTAGGGGATGCCCCTCCGGCCCGTACTCATAGGGCACGTTTTTGTAGTCTTTGCCGTCCTCATTTACAACATCGCAGATTTCCACCAGATGCCAGATTTTCCACTTTCCATCCTCCCGCAGAAAATCTGCGCCTATGCGCAGGGCTATCCAGTACGCCTTTGCCCCGCCGTTTTCCTCAATAAACGTATCCTGCCCTATGGAATACCACATGCCCCTGGCACTTTTCCCGTCTCCGGCAATCTCTACAAGAGGCGTGGTCAGCGGCTGGAAATGCACTGTGCCGATACCGAGATTTTCCGGTATGTTCGCTGTATCGGGACTTGCGGCGCACACGGCGTCCAACTGCTTTTGGAGCCTGGCCTCATAGCCGTCCGCGTAATAGGCGCGGATGGAGTCCATGCCCACATAATAGCCCCACATTTTCCCGTAGGACGCGCCGGCCGCATTTTCACGGGAGGAGACCCAAAGCTCGTCAAGCTCACGGCCCCGCCAGTTGTTGGCGGCGTAAAACGCCCTGCGGTTCATCACCGCGATGATATTTTCCCTGTCCCAAATCCGGGCAAGCTGTTCCCGGTCCGAATATTCCTTCACCGGCTTTATCATACGGCCACCTCCTCCGGTCCGTAGCTGAACGTCTCCGAAAATGTTTTATAAGGCTCAGGCAGGCGGGGAGTGCCCGCAAAACGCCGCCGGGGCGTATAGTATTCCCACAATATCCCCGGCCGGTTCGGCTCCGGAAGCTGTGGGGCCTTAAGACACTTGAAGTCCTCCTCCTCGGGATAGGGCACGTTTTCCTTCACCCAGGTCTGGCCGCAGAGCGTGTCGATGTCGTTGAGCCAGGCCAGATGCCAGAAGCGCCACTGTCCGTCCTCCTTTACCAAGTCGGCTGTGTAGTAGCCCCAGGTCCAGTGGGACTGGATTCCCGTGCTTTCAAGGTCGGCGTAGGAGCCGTGGCAGTACCATATGGCCTTTGCGGTTCCGCCGTCCTCCGCAATCTCTATAAGCGGCGTGGAATTGGGCAGGTTAAAAAACGGCCCCGCTCCCCGTAGCTCCTCCACGCTTTTATCCATAAGCTTTTCCGGGAAAGCGTTTTTCAAAAGCGCCGCCTTTAGGCTCACCAGCCGGTCCTTCGCCTCGTACAGCCCGGCCACCGCCTCCCTTCCAACGTACCAGCCGGCGTTTACGCCGTAGCAGATATCGTTTCTTTTAACGCTCCAGCGCTCCGCGACAATATTCCTGTGCCGGCTGTTGAGAATATCGAGCACATAGCGCCCCATTAAGTTTTTAATCTGACGCAGATCCTCCCACTTTTCCAGCAGCCTGAGCTCCTCGCTCGTGGGTGCTCCCATAGGGCTTCACCTCTCCTTATACAATTTTGGAAAATCATCTATTCCTGATTAAAAGTATAAAAAAATTGCCGTGCGGTGTCTTTGGCCCCGCGCGACAATCTTAAATCGTTTTTTTAATGGCTCCGCACATAAATGCAGAGCCGAAAGTCGAAATTATAGTTCAATTTTACCAAGATATCTAAGGATATCAAGAGACCAGTGGATTTGGAAAAGGTTCATACCCTCCCGCAGTTCCATCCCCATAATCTGGGCAATCTGCGAAATGCGGTACTTGACGGTATTTCGGTGCACCTCCATCTCCTCCGCGGTTTTTGCGATGCTGGCGTTGTTTTTGATATACAAATACAGCGTCCTGAGATGGACGGACCTGTTTGCCTCATCGTATGCCAGCAGCCGCCGCACCGCCGGATGGCAGAAGGACAGCAAATCCGCCTGCTTTGCGCATATATCCATCATGTCAAAATGGGCATATGAATCGTATAAAAATATAAGTCCGCCATTTTCAAGGCGCCGCCCCAGGCGGATGGCGCGGATGGCCTGATTATAAGCGCATCCGCATTGCAGCAGCCCCGCGAAAGCCGAGCTGACGCCGCAGTAAAGCCCGCTCTCCTCCAGCACCGGGCGCAGTGGCTCTACATACTCTTTCAGCGGCGGGCCGCCGGCATTTCTGCTGAAAACCGACACGATATTTTCTTTATATAAAAAAGTATAGGAATACGGGATAGCCGCGGCGAATTTTTGAAGGATGCTGTCCAGCGAGACGGGGTAGGCGTAGTCCTGGGGCTGCATATGGGTGGTAAGAATGTGTATTTCATCCAGCAGCCTGATGCCCAGATTCTTCCGCTGGGCCTCCAGCATCGCTTCATCGCCGTTCTCCTGGGGCGAATTAATAAGCGTGGTGAAGAAAAACTGTTCCTTTGTGCCGAACACCCCGGAGGGCCGCATACTGACAAGAAGGACCAGCGCAAAATGGGACGCCCACGCCAGCAGTTTTTCAAAATCCTCATCCGGCTGCCGCTTGCCCAGAACCACACAGATATATCCAATCTCCCGGAAGCCTATTTTCAGGCTGTACCGCGCCCAGCGGGACGGCCTTCCCTTGGCGTCGGAGTTGATAAAATACGCAATGTCGTCATGGGCCGGAAATTCCCTGTCCGCCCGTGAAAAATTATGGATGGACACATAGCGGTCCACAGGAATCGACTCCCTCTCCTCCGCCGTCATCTTGGGGGATATCCCCGCCGCCAGCGCGTACATGCTGGAGTCCAGCACCACCACCGGGGCGCTCAGGGTCTCGCTCATGGTCTTTGCAAAATTCTCCAGCGACGCGCATTTAAATATCCTTCGCATTGCTTCCAGTATCTTATCGTCACTCACGCAAAACACCCAGCCCTTTCTTTTACGTTTCCGCTTTTTAAACTGCCTGCCATATATTTAGCTTTTGAATAA
>CAZBUH010000117.1:0-5048 GCA_964495095.1 uncultured Oscillospiraceae bacterium
CCGTCAAGGGCCCCAAGGGCACTCTGCAGCGGACTATAAACAAGGATCTGACCGTTTCAATCGACGGCAATGTGCTCACTGTCTCCCGTCCTGACGACGAGAAGGAGCACCGTTCTCTCCACGGCCTCTCCAGAAGCCTCATAAGCAACATGGTCGAGGGCGTTACAAACGGCTTTAAAAAGGAGCTGGATGTAAACGGCGTAGGCTACAGAGTTGAGAAGAACGGCAAAAATCTCGTTATGACCCTGGGCTTTTCCCATCAGGTCATCGTTCCTGAAATCGACGGCATCACTATCGAGGTGCCCAACCCCAACAGAATAGTGATAAACGGCATCGACAAGGAGCTTGTTGGCCAGTTTGCAGCCGACGTAAGGAAGAGAAGACCGCCTGAGCCTTATAAGGGCAAGGGTATCAAGTATGTCGATGAAGTCATCCTTCGCAAAGAAGGAAAGACAGGTAAATAAAAGGAGGTGTGCCTGAATGATTAAGAGACCCGATACTAACGCTCAGCGCCTGAGAAGACACAGAAGAGTGCGCGGGAAAGTCTCCGGCACGCCCGAGACCCCCAGGCTGAACGTTTTCAGAAGTGAAAAGAACATTTACGCACAGATTATCGACGACGTAAACGGCGTCACGCTGTGCTCCGCTTCTTCCGTAGAAAAAGGCTTCGAGGGCGGCAGCAATAAAGAGGCTGCCCGCAGGGTGGGCAAGGCTGTTGCCGAGCGCGCCAAGGCCAAGGGCATAAGCGCTGTGGTGTTCGACCGCGGCGGCTATGTGTACCATGGCCGCGTACAGGAGCTTGCAGAGGGCGCCCGCGAGGGCGGCCTGGAATTCTGATTGGAAGGAGGAAATTATTTTGGCTTATAACAACAGAAAAGACAAAGAAGAGGCACAGTCCGAGTATGTGGAGAAGGTAGTTTCCTTAAACCGCGTTTCCAAGACCGTTAAGGGCGGACGTATCTTCAAGTTCGCTGCTCTCTGCGTCGTAGGCGACGGCAAGGGCAAGGTCGGTTACGGACTGGGCAAGGCTTCCGAAGTTTCCGAGGCTATCCGCAAGGGTATAGAGGACGCCAAGAAGCATATCGTTACAGTTACTCTTTCCGGTACTACCATCCCCCACGATGTGATCGGTATTTCCGGCGCCGGAAAGGTTCTCCTTAAGCCCGCCCCCGAAGGCACCGGCGTTATCGCCGGAGGCGCCGTACGTGCGGTGGTCGAGGCTGCCGGTATAGCGAATATCAGAACCAAGTGCCTGCGCTCCAACAATCCTCAGAACGTGGTGGCTGCTACGATGCAGGGCCTTATGACCCTCCGCAACGCAGAGCAGGTTGCCGCTGTCAGGGGCAAGAGCGTGGAAGATATTGTAGGATAAGGAGGGCTCACACATGGCTAACCTGAGAATAACGCTCGTAAAGAGCCTTAACGGCAGGCTTGATAAACATATTGCCACTGCCAATTCTTTGGGACTGCGTAAGATCGGCGACGTGACCGTGCAGCCCGAAAATCCCCAGACCAAGGGTAAGATAGCTCAGATAGGCTACCTCCTTAAGGTCACAGAAGAATAAGGAGGCGCTAAAGATGGATTTAAGTAATCTTTCTCCGGCCAAGGGTTCCGCCAAGGTCGCAAAGCGTAAGGGCAGAGGCCCCGGTACCGGCAACGGCAAAACGGGAGGCCGCGGACACAAGGGCCAGAAGGCCCGTTCCGGCGGCGGGGTCCGCGTCGGCTTTGAAGGCGGCCAGATGCCCCTCGCAAGACGTATCCCCAAGAGAGGCTTCAACAACATTTTCGCAAAGCCCCTGGAGGCGATAAATGTCTCCGCTCTTGAGAAATTTGATAACGGCGCTGTCGTCGGCGCCGAGGAGCTGCTTGCCGCAGGTGTGCTGTCCAAGTGCCGGTATGGCGTGAAGATCCTGGGCAACGGCGAGATCACCAAAAAGCTGACGGTCAAGGCGGCGGCCTTTTCTGAGTCCGCGAAGCAGAAAATAGAAGCGGCAGGCGGAAAGACAGAGGTGGTATAGGGTGCTTCAGACTATACGCAGCGCATGGAAGATAGAGGATCTTCGCAAGAAGATGCTTTTTACCCTCTTTATACTTCTTTTATACCGTTTAGGTAACGCTGTCCCGGTGCCCTATGTCGATACCGCGCTTCTTAGCGAATATTTTGATTCGCTGCGTAATACGGTTCTGGGACTTATCAACGTGATGTCCGGCAACGCCTTTTCAAGAGCAACTATTTTCGCGTTGTCCATACAGCCGTACATTAACGCTTCAATTATTATCCAGCTTCTCTGCATTGCCATCCCGGCCCTTGAGCGTATGTCCAAGGAGGGCGGAGAAGAGGGCAGAAAGAAAATTGCCAGCATCACCCGCTACTCCACAGTGGCCATTGGACTTATCCAGGGCCTCGCCTATTATATTCTTATGAAGAATAACAACCTGTTGGCTGAGTCAGGTGTGTGGCAGGGTATCGTCATAGTGATGACATTTACGGCGGGCTCCGCTCTTGTCATGTGGCTGGGCGAGCAGATCACCGAATTTGGAATCGGAAACGGTATTTCCATTATCCTTTTCGTCAGCATCATCTCCAGAGTCCCCTCGGTTGTTATTTCCATGGTGTCCAACATCTCTGCAAACCCGTCCCTGTGGCTCATGTATGTACTGATGATACTCGGCGCCCTTGCGATGATAATCCTTATAGTTATCGTCACAAACGCCGAGCGGAGGATACCTGTCCAATACGCCAAGCGCGTTGTGGGACGCAAGATGTACGGCGGACAGTCCACCCACCTTCCCATGAAGGTGAACATGTCCGGCGTTATGCCTATCATCTTCGCCCAGTCCATTGCGTCGCTGCCGGCTACCATAGCGGCTTTTGTGCCCCGTTGGGCCGATAGCTGGATGGCGCAGGAGTTCAGCACCAGCATTTGGTATGCTATCATCTACTTCCTGCTTATTATCGGCTTCAGCTACTTCTATGCCACCATCCAGTTTAACCCCATCGAGGTGGCGAACAACCTGAAGAAGAACGGCGGATTTATCCCGGGCTTCCGTCCCGGCAAGCCTACGTCTGAGTTTATCAGCAAAGTGCTTTCAAAGATAACGCTTTTCGGAGCGATTTATCTCGGCATTATCGCCGTGGTGCCGATTATTATCGGCGTATTCAGCGAGACTGCCGCAAACAGCGGAATTTCGCTGGGCGGAACTTCTATCATAATTGTTGTAGGCGTTGCGCTTGAGACTGTGAAGGCTCTCGAGGCCCAGATGCTCATGCGCCACTACAAAGGCTTCCTTGAATAAAGTGGAGGTTTGGGAATGAAACTGATACTTTTGGGCGCCCCAGGCGCCGGAAAAGGTACGCAGGCGGAAATAATCAGCAAAAAGTGCGGTATTCCCACCGTTTCAACGGGCAATATCCTGCGGGCGGCTGTGAAGGACGGCACACCCGTGGGGCTCAAGGCCAAGGAATATATGGATAAGGGCGGCCTTGTCCCCGACGAGGTCATAATCGGCATAATGGAGGAGCGCCTCCAGAAGCCGGACTGCGCAAACGGCTACATCCTTGACGGTATGCCCAGGACCATAGCTCAGGCTGAGGCTCTGGAGAAAGCCGGCGTGGAGATAGACTTCGCCCTCTCTATCGAGATAAGCGACGAGGAAATCGAGGAGAGAATGGAGGGGCGGCGGGCCTGCCTACACTGCGGCGCAACCTATCACGTGCACTCTAATCCACCCGAAAAAGAGGGTGTCTGCGATGTGTGCGGCGGCGAGCTTGCCATCCGTGACGACGACAGGCCGGAGACGGTGAAAAAGCGCCTTTCCGTCTATCATTCCGAGACTGAGCCTCTTAAGGACTTCTACAAGTCCAGAGGAAAATTGAAAACTGTGGCCGGCGTTGGCTCTATCGGCGCCATCACAGAGGCTATATTTAAAGCGTTGGAGATGCAGGTATGATACAGCTTAAATCTTCACGCGACATTGAACTCATGCGCCGGGCGGGAAAGATTACCGCGGCAGCCCGCAGCCTTGCGGGTAAAATGGTGAAGCCCGGCGTTACAACCCATGAGATAGACAAGGCAGTACACGATTTTATTGTATCACAGGGCGCTGTGCCATCGTTCCTCAATTACAACGGGTTCCCAGGCAGCGCGTGCATCTCCGTAAACGATGAGATAATCCACGGAATCCCCGGCAAACGGCGGATAAAAGAGGGAGACATCGTGAGTGTGGATGTGGGCGCCTATATAGGCGGCTTCCACGGAGACTGCGCCGGCACCTACACCGCCGGAAAATGCTCGCCTGAGGCCAAAAAACTTATTGAGGTCACACGCCAAAGCTTCTTTGAAGGGATCAAATACGCACGCCAGGGGTACAGGGTCTCCGATATTTCCCACGCCGTCCAGGAGTACGCCGAGAGCTTCGGTTATTCCGTAGTACGGGATTACGTGGGCCACGGAGTCGGAGCAAATCTCCACGAATCCCCCGAGGTGCCCAATTACGGCAAGCCGGGCCACGGCCCCAGGCTGGTAAAGGGTATGACTATCGCCGTTGAGCCGATGATAAACGCCGGAGGCGTTGCAATAAGGCTCCTCAATAACGGCTGGACGGTAGTAACAGAGGACGGCAGCCTCTCTGCCCACTATGAGAACACGATACTCATAACTGATGGGGATCCCGAAATACTCACTGCTGCAGAGGACATGTAGCTTATGAACCACATGGATGTCTGCAAATCTGACATTGTTACGGCCCTTGCCGGCCGGGAAAAGGGTAAGCTCTACTTCGTAATGGAGGTTTCCGACGGGTACGCTTTCCTTGCCGACGGCAAAAGCCGCAGGCTCGAAAAACCGAAGAAGAAAAAGCTCAAGCATTTGGAGCTTACAGCGAAGAGCGAAAGCCGCGCCGCCGTTAAGATAAAAAACGGCGACAAGGTGACAAACAGTGAAATCAGGCGCTCGCTTGCGGAAATTGCTTCCGGCAGAGCGGAACAGGGAGGTAATTAAGCTTGGCAAAAGACGATATGATAGAACTCGAAGGCACGGTAGTGGAA
>CAZBUH010000118.1:0-4902 GCA_964495095.1 uncultured Oscillospiraceae bacterium
CAAGCAGCGGATTTGTGAGATCTCCGAATTTCTTTCCGTTGATCTCCTCCATCTTCGCCACATATTCCATTATCTGGCCCATGATCTCATCATTAATCTTCTGGCCGTCCTCATAATACTGAGTGCAGGCCTCGGTGGTGATTGTGAAGCCCTGGGGCACCGGCATACCAATATTGGTCATTTCGGCCAGGTTGGCGCCCTTTCCGCCCAGAAGCTCACGCATGTTGGCATTACCTTCTGTAAAAAGATAAACCCATTTTGCCATTAACATTTCCTCCTGTTTTATCCGGCCTGGTGCCAGATATTTTTTCCTGATTTCTGAAACAAGCCTATTATAACAACATTTTCCCCCAACGTAAAGAGAAAATTGCAGTTATTGCTGCAAAAAATCACGAAAAATTCGCATATTGCATTAATTCCCGGCAAATCCTGCAAATTTTTATCAATTCAAAAGCCCGGGCACCGGCGTTCCGTCCTCAAAGGCACGGCAGCTTTTCAGGGAGTGTTCCACCATGTCGCTTACGGCCTCATCGGTGTAAAACGCCATATGGGGCATGACAAGGACATTCGGGAAGCTGTTTAAAACCGCCATCTGGGGATGGTCCACCACGGCGTATTTCAAATCCCTGTAGTATATCTCCCTGTCACCGTCTATAACGTCCAGGCCCGCTCCCCATATTTTGCCGGAGACTATTCCGCCGATAAGGGCGTCGGAATCCACAAGGGCGCCTCTGGCAGTGTTTATTATAACCACTCCGTCGCGCATTTTTGCAATACTTCCTGCATTTATCATTCTGTACGTATCCGCCGCCACCGGCACATGCAGGGTTATAACGTCGCTTTCCCGGTACAGGGTGTCCAAATCCACATATTCGCATATGCCCTTAAGCTCCGGGTTTTCATGGCGGCTGTTTGCGATTATCCGGCAGCCAAAGCCTGTGAGATGCCTTGCCACGGCGGAGCCTATCTTGCCGGTGCCGATTATCCCCACAGTGAGGCCCGGAAGCTCACGGCCGCGTATGCCGGATATCTTGTAGTCCTGCCCGGCGGCCCTGGCCATGATATGCTTTGCCTTTCTCAGCACCATGAGCATCATCATGATTGCGTAGTCCGCCACGCTCACAGGGGAATACTGGATATTTGCCGCCTTTATCCCCTTTTTCGCGGCGTACTCCAGATCTATGTGCTCGTAGCCGATGGTGCGGGCAGAGATAAACCGCACCCCCACGTCGTACAGGGCGTCTATCACCGGCGGCGTGATGGACACGTCCGTTATTATGGACATGGCGGTGCAGCCCCTGGCCTTTTCCGCCGTCTCCACCGACGCCGGCTCGTCTATAGGCACCGGCTCTATTCCGTATATGGGGGCGAACTTATCAAAAAATTCCTTTTCGTCGTCCCTCATGCAGTAAACTGCCACTTTCATTTTGTATCATCCCTCTTATTCTTCAACTAAAAGCAGCTTGCGCTTTTTCCAAACTCCTGAGTAATAGTAGGCTATGCTCCATATTATGGTCACGAATCCGGCCAGGGCGCTTCCCCAGAAATAGCCCCACACGCCCATTCCGCAGGGCCCGGCCATGATAACGCTCAGCAGTATCCTGGCCACAACGCCGTCGGCCAGGGCCACTATAAGGTACAGCGTGCCGTTCCCGACCCCGCTCATAAGAGACAGGTAGGACTGCATGGCGGCGAAGGTAAAGAACATTACCACGCTCACATACATATACTGCCCTGCATATTCCAGCACCGCTGTATCGGCGGTAAATATCCCGAATATGGCCCTGGGCCAGATAAGGCACGGCACGGAGACTATTACGAAAAACCCCATGCAGATTGTGTTTATAAGCCGGATTATCTTCTTTATCCTGTCGAATCTCCCCGCGCTGAAATTCTGGCCTATCATGGCCCCTCCCGCGGAATTCATGGCGTTTGTTATGATGAACATCACGTTGTTGAGCTTCCCGCCTATGCCGTAAAGGGCCGAGTATACAAGGCCATAGGTGTTTACATATGAGTTTATAAAAAGTATGGATAAGTTTATGGCCACCGTCTGGAACGCGATAGGTATGCCCAGCTTCGACATCGCCCTCAGCGTCGGTATATGTATCCTGAAGCTTTTCAGCCTGAAATCAAAACCGAAGGCCGCCCTTTTCGCATAGAGATATATAAGGGAAAACACAAACGAAGCGCCCTGGCTTATAACCGTCGCCAGCGCGGCCCCTCCGGCGCCCATCCCCAGGCCGCCCACAAACGCGAGATCCAGCAGGATGTTGAGCACCGCCGCCGCACTTATAAAGATAAAGGGCCGCTTTGAATCGCCCATGCCCCGCAGTATGGCGGACACCATGTTGTATCCGTACACGCACACAAGCCCGATAGTGCAGATAAACACGTAATTATGGGCCTCAGCGAACGCGTCCTCCGGGGTGTTCAGTATCCTGAGGAGCCCGTCGCAGAAAAAAACTCCCGCCAGCGAAAAGGCCAGGCCAAGCAGCAGAGTTACGGAAAAAAGAGAGCCTATAGTCCTGCTTATCCGCTCCTTCTCCCCGTGGCCCACCTGCTGGGAGATATATATCTGGCCGCCTCCGCAATAGCCAAGGCTCAGCGCCGTTAAGGTCCACAGCAGGTTTCCCCCTATGCTCACGGCGGAAATGCCGCTGCTGCCGGTATACTGGCCCACTATCACCATGTCCGCCAGATTATACGCGGTCTGAAGCGCCTGCGACAGTATCAGCGGCAGCGAAAAGGATATAAGCTGACGGGTGATGCTCCCCTCTGTCATGTCATTTATCATGCTTTTGCTCATCTAATATTATCATTCTCCTGTCATTGGTATATTAAAAATATTATCACAGTAATCGGAAACATTCAACATCTTTTATCGTCTCAAAAGTAGTCGAAAAACCGCGAATTTTGGTTGACGCGGCGGCGGCTCAATGATATATTTAATAAAACCGGCGCTCTCTGCGGCGCCCTGCACATTTTATATAAACGAGGAAAGACAGTGCATCAGAAAAAACGGGAACATAAAATAAAAAAGCGATACTGGATACCGGGGCTTACGGCCCTCATCCTGGCCGGCCTGTATCTTCTGGCGGTGTACTCCAACATCCCCTTTATCGCCAAGTGGCGCACAATATACATAGAAACCGCCATGAGCACCTTCACCCACCAGTGGCTTGCCACAAAATTCATCCCCGGCAGCGTCATAGACGAGGTGATGGCAAGGGCCGAGGAGCAAAATCAGGAGCAGGACAGTCTAATAAGCACCTGGGACGACGGTTTCAAGCTGTACATAGACACAGACGGGGAGCCCGGACAGCTTGTGGACCCAAGCGCCGCGCCCTCCCCCACGGAGGAGCCCGCCAACCCTGAGCAGGAGTCGTTTTACGAGGCCTATTGGGAGCTGGACCGGGATGACTTTGAGCGTTTTCTGCTGAGATACCCGGAGTTTATCGCAAACGGCTACGGGAAAATAAAAATAGATAACTTTGACGGCACATATAAGCTTCAGACCACCATGGGCGAAAACATCTGCGTCATAGACGTGCCCAACAATATCCTTATAGTCGAAGTCACGGGAGACGGCTACGCCGGTAAGCTGGCGGTGGTAAAGGACCCCGCCCAGGTGACGCTGGCAAAATCCAGCAGCCTCGGCACTTACGGCAACGTGCTGCGGCAGATGGCCGCGAACAGCGGCGCAGTGCTTGCCATAAACGCCAGCGGCTTCGGCGACTACAACTGGGAGGGAAACGGCGGCTACGTGGTAGGCTCCCTTGTCCTGGACGGCAAGGACTACGGTCACCCGGACTGGACCCTGAAGCTTTTCGGCTTTAAAGACGACAACAGGCTCTACATAGAAAATTACTCGCCGGACACCGTTAAAAACTACAAATGGGCCATACAGTTCAGCCCGGCTCTCATAGTGGACGGCCAGCAGTATGTCCAGGGCACCTACGGCTACGGTCTGCAGCCCAGGACAGCCATAGGCCAGTCAAAATCCGGAGAGGTGCTCCTGCTTGTGGTGGACGGCCGCCAGGTGGGCCACAGCCTTGGCTGCACCGTAACAGACCTTGCGGAAATAATGCTCCGGCACAACGCATATCAGGCCATGAACGTGGACGGCGGCAGCTCCGCGCTGATGTGGTACGACGGCATAGAGATAACCTCGCCCTCCAGCACCACCTCCCTCGGCCGGTACCTGCCCGACGCCATAGTCGTAATGCCCGGTGAATAGAGAAAATACGGAAAGTCCTCGTGCTTTCCGTGTTTTTTATAGGGATTTGACGGCGGCCCTTGATATTGACAATCCTTTTATATATGGTATATAATTTAACATTATATACCTGCGCGCATCTGAGGAGGATAATAATGCTTTTGAATCAGGAAAAAACCATGGACAAAATCGTTGCTCTCTGCAAGGGCAGAGGCTTTATATTTGCCGGCTCCGAGATCTACGGCGGTCTCGCCAACACCTGGGACTACGGCCCCCTGGGCGTGGAGCTGAAAAACAACATCAAGCGGGCCTGGTGGAAAAAATTCGTCCAGGAAAACCCCTACAATGTGGGGCTGGACGCCGCCATCCTTATGAATCCCCAGACCTGGGTGGCCTCCGGACATCTGGCGGGCTTTTCAGACCCACTTATGGACTGCCGGGAGTGCCACGAGCGTTTCCGGGCGGACAAGCTTATTGAGGACTGGTGCGGCGAAAACAGCTTCGTGCTGCCGAAGTCCATCGACGCCTTTTCGCAGCAGGAGATGAAGGACTTTGTGGAAGAGCACAATATCCCCTGCCCCACCTGCGGCAAGCACAACTTCACCGACATCCGCCAGTTTAACCTGATGTTCAAGACTTTCCAGGGCGTCACGGAGGACGCGAAAAACACCGTCTATCTCCGG
>CAZBUH010000119.1:0-4852 GCA_964495095.1 uncultured Oscillospiraceae bacterium
TAACAATCCGCCGAATGGGTATGGTCCTCTTCCAGTCCACAAACCAGGACAGACTGCTCTTCGTAACAATCCGCCGAATGGGTATGGCCCTCTTCCTGCCCGCAGACAGGAACAGCTTCATAGCATTCCTCGCCGTGTGTATGCTCCTCATACCCGCACACCGGCGCGGCGATCTCCGTCCCTGCCGCCGCAGTCAGAGGACTGATAGAACATAGCATTACCAAAGACAAAAGCATGGCAATGATCCTTGAAAACATCTTATTCCCGAACACTGAAATCGTCTCCTTAATAGCGCCGATTTACAAAAACCTGTACTTTATTGCAAATTTGCATGCAAAACCAGTTTATGTCATTATAGCATAATCAATATGTTTTGTATATACCATTTTTACTAAAAATTTTGTTCTCCAATGCGGCCTATAAGGAGCTTCAAAAGCCTTACAGAAAAGTACAGGTTTTTGCAAATCGGGCGCAGCGCCTTTGGTCATACGCTTATCCTCTCATTAAAACGAACAAAAAATTCTGGAAGCATCTCACGGATATGCTTCCAGAATTTTTTATTACTCGCCTTTCACGCTTTGCCATATCTTCCGTGAGCCGGAGAAACAGTTCTTCCGCCCTCCGATGAGTCTCGGCGAGGCGCGGGCCTTTTTTGCCCCGCCGGGACTTAAACTTCGGAAAACTCCGCACGGGACGCGAATTTTTCAACTCCGCCGCAGACGCCGGACACGCAGCTCCGCCCGCCGTCATTTGACGCAAATATCTCCATACTGTCCCCCGCCCGGCACTCGGATATATAATCCAGCTCCAGACCGGAGAGAAAAAGGCCCTCCATATTCTGCATATCCAGAGCGTCGCAGATTACGTCGGCGTATTTTACGTTGTTCATATGGCCGTTTACGTCCGTGTCGCTGTAGCGCACACGGTAATCACAGATTTTCTCCATGCTCTCCGGCATACGGAGCTTTTGGAGCTTTATCGTTTTTACCCTGGATTTATCCGGCGTTTTCGCCCCGGCCACTTCCGGAAGCCTTTTGGGTACGACGAGCTTTCTCGACTCGTAATTTGCCGTCACCCAGGAGGCCGTGGCTTCGCCCACGTATCTGCCGCCGGAGAAAATATCGTAGTCGCGGTATACCGCCGCACCCTCAATCGGCCGGGGCCAGGTCACAAGCTTCAGCGTGCCGTTAAACGGCACAGGCTCCTTTAAGCTCACCATTACACGCACCAGCATCCAGAAGCAGCCGTATTTCTCCATCAGAAGCTCCCGGCCAAAGCCCAGTATTTCCGCGTGCTCCGTAGCCATAAGCTGCATAAACTGCAAAAGGTTTGACATGCGGCAGCGTCCGAAAAGGTCGCACTCCTCCGCCCCTATAAAAAATTCTCTCCCGTATGTCTCAGCCAACGGCTTCGCCTCCGCTTCTCGCATAATAAAACATGTACTGCTGGGCTATCCCGGCATATTCCCCAAACACCTTCGGGTCAAACCCGTCCCCGTAATGCTCTTTTATGGCTTTCTTCATCCACACGTCGATGGGAAATGCGCTGAGCATACAGAGGCCGAACAGTATGACGCAGTTTGCCACCTTGTCCCCCACTCCGTTGAGGCTCTTCAGGGCTTTAAGGGCAGTATTGAAATCGGTCTGCGAGAGCGCCTCCAAATCAAGCTCTCCTGACGCCACGGCCTTTGCTGCGTCTATTATGTACGGTGCCCTGTAGCCGCACCGCAGCGGCGCCAGATCCTCCTGGGAAAGCTCCGCCACGCGCTCCGCCGGCGGGAATGTGTAGAAAATTTCCCCGTCCAGCTCCGCCGTATCACCGAAGCACCGGCACAGGGTTTCAACTATTTTTTTGATCCTCGGAATGTTGTTGCACTGTGATATTATAAAGGAGCACAGCGCCTCCCACTTATCCTGGCGCAGTATCCTTATCCCGGCCCCGAAATCAGAGGCCCTTTTCATGTAATCGTCTATGCAGAGGCCCGCCCGGATTTTGGCGTAGTCCCGGCTTAAGTCAAAATAGTCCAGCCAGACCTTTTCAAAATCGTCCGCCGTGCCGGTTATGAACACGCTGTCACCTTTCCGGCGTATTCTGGCCGCTCTGCCCATGGCAACGCCGGTATAGACGCCGTTTTCATCGGCGTTCCAGCGAAAACACTGGCCGCATTCAAAAATACGCACAAGGTCGAAGTCGGAAACGCCGGTAATTTCTACTTCATTTTTTATTTCTCTGTATTGCAATAAAAACACCTGCACTTTATAATAGACATATTATACAGCTTTTTTCTCACTTTCTCAAGGGAGCTGAAATCATGGCCGAAAAAATATTCACCATACCGATAAACGAGGCTTTCGATAAATCCGACGGCTGCCCCATATGCCGCCTCCGCGGCGATTTGGAGGCATCGTCCCTGGACTATATAATGGGCGCCGCCATGATGGAGCCGGACGTCAGGACAGAGACAAACCGCCTTGGCTTCTGCCGGGACCATTTTAAGACAATGCTCGGCATGAAAAACCGCCTGAGTCTCGCCCTTATGCTGGAGAGCCATCTTGACGGCGTGGTATCGCTTCTGGAGCTGCCGCCCTCCGGCGGGAAAAAGGGGCTTTTCGGCGGAAAAAGCCAGGAGCAGGACGGGGGCGAAAAGCTCGCGGAGCTTTCAGGAGCCTGCTTTGTCTGCCGGAGAGTTGAAAAGTTTGAAGAAAAATATTTCAGCAACCTTATCTGGCTCTGGAAGAACGACAGCGCTTTCAGGGAGAAATTTTTAAATCAGCCCTTTTTCTGCCCGGAGCACGCGGGGAAAATGCTCGCCTGGGGCAAAAAGGAGCTGAACGAAAAGGACTACGCCGCATTTTACAGTGCTGTTATGGATATCGAAAAGAAATACTGCGCCGCGCTTAAAGAGCAGGTCACGGCCTTTACAAAGCACTTTGACCACAGAAACGCCGGCGCCCCCATGGGGGACGAGCGGTATGCGGTCGAAAACGCCGTGGAATTTCTCTCAGGGAAAGCATGAGCACGGTGTTTATGAAATAAAATATGTACTATGTACAAGTTATTTTGAGTTAGGGGAATATTCAAAATGGTTTACGCGATACTTCTTTTTCTTCTCGGTTTTGTCCTTATAATCATAGGCGGCGATAAATTTGTAGACGCCGCCGTCTCCATAGCAAAGTCCATGGGTGTCAGCGAGCTTATAATCGGCGCCACCATCGTCAGTCTCGGCACCACCCTGCCGGAGATACTGGTCTCCACCACCGCCGCCATCGAGGGCTCCGCCGATATCGCCGCAGGCAACGCCTTCGGCTCCATAATCTGCAACACTGGCTTTATCGCGGGGATTATACTGCTTTTCCGGCCAAACGTGCCCTTTAAAAGGGCCGCTATGGCAAAGCAGACGGTATTCTTCTTTGTTTCAGCCGCTGTCCTGATGGTGTCCGGCGCTGTGGCCGGACGCTACAACCGGGTCACTTCCCTGTTCCTTTTGGCGGTGCTGGCGATCTTTGTCTACACCAACATAAAAAGCGGCGGCAGCGATGAAAAAAGCGACTCTGCCCCCGTCCAGAAACACATGCTGCGGGACGTGATTACCCTTATAGTCACAGCGGCAGCGCTGTTTATCGGCGCAAGGCTGCTGGTTGATAACGGAATTATACTGGCGGAGGCCATCGGCGTACCCCAGCGCGTACTCGCAGTTACCTTTATCGCTCTCGGCACTTCCCTGCCGGAGCTTGTGACGGCCATAACCTCAATTATAAAGGGCCACGCCGCCGTCTCCGTGGGAAATATTCTGGGCGCTAATATTATTAACTGCCTGCTCGTTATCGGCATCCCCTCGGCCATCCGGGGCATCGTGCCCTCCTTTTCGGCCATGTGGATAGATTTGCCCGTGGCAATGTTCGCCATGGCAATACTCACCCTGCCCATGATTTTCTTTAAAAAGGGTACCCGTGTCCAGGGGGCGCTGCTCATAGCCGGTTACGCGGCGTACTGCATTACGCAGTTTTAATAATTTGACAAAGTCTAGGCTTATCAACGCCAGGAGGCTGGTATAAAATGACATACAAAAAATGGAGCATCACCGCAGTGTGTTTCCTCTCAATATCGGTTATTTTCTTTGGCGTTATAATTTATTTGGACAGGACCCTGCCCACGGCGGAGGAATACCTGCGCTATGTCTACGGCGACGACCTCTATGTCGATGAAAACGGCGACCTGTTTTTCAACCATAATCACAAAGTCTTCGACGATGACGGAACCCCCGGAATTATATCGCCCCTATGCTATAGCTACAACTACCCGATAAAGCGCTCGCGCAAATTTAAATATTCGGACTACTATAAATATACGGAACTTGGCACAGACGCCATCCACAACGACTATGGCGTTGAGCTGAAGGTGGACCGCATTGAGGGGGATAAGATATATTTCATAGCCTGTAATAACTCGGACGTGACCGTGTACTGCGCTCTCTGGCCAGAGACCGATATAAATATACGGGGTAAGTGGTACCGCAACCACCGTATGATTGAAGAGAGCTATGGACTGACCGGCAATCCGTATGTAACACTCCAGCCAGGCGAAAGCAGAGAATACAGTAAATATCTAAACTATGCCGGGCATAAAATAGATGATGAATGGGCGGAATATTGGGCGTATATACAGGATGGAGCGGCCAATCCGAACAGGTTTGGACTTGACTCGCCCTACGATTTCGGTTTTCCGCCCGGCAGATACAGAGCATACCTTGATGTACGGTACAACCCGGATGGCGGCTCGGCGGAGGACAATTACTTCATAATAACGGAGGATTTTTACCTGTGGAAAGATAGATCCAACCGGCATTAACCGG
>CAZBUH010000120.1:0-4622 GCA_964495095.1 uncultured Oscillospiraceae bacterium
GCTGGGGCGAGCTGTGGGGCGTGGCCGACCGCACCGACTACGACCTGACCCAGCATCAGAACACCTCCGGCAAGGATCTCACCTACTTCGACCAGGAATCAAACGAGCACTATATACCCTATGTTATCGAGCCCTCCCTGGGCGTGGAGCGCTCTGTGCTGGCGGTGCTGTGCGACGCCTACGACGAAGAGGTGGTTGACGAGGCCAAAAACGACACCCGCGTCGTTATGCACTTCCACCCCGCTCTGGCGCCCTTTAAATGCGCCGTACTGCCGCTCTCCAAGAAGCTCGGGGACAAGGCCGGCGAAATTTACGCCGAGCTCTCCCGTGACTTTATGGTTGATTACGACGAGGCCGGCTCCATCGGCAAGCGCTACCGCCGTCAGGATGAAATCGGCACGCCCTTCTGCGTAACAGTGGACTTCCAGACCGTGGGCGATGACAACACCCCCGCGGATAACTGCGTCACCGTCCGGGACCGTGATACAATGGAGCAGGTGCGCGTGCCTGTTTCGGAGCTTAAGGCGTATATTCTGGAGCGCATCGCGTTCTGATAAGTGCCTTCAATGCGGGCGGAGCTGCTTCCGTCCGCATTTTTTAAATTTACGCTTAAGGGAGCGAAAAATTGAAAAATTTCTTTCTTTTCAGCAAAAATTCAAATGACCTTTCCGGCTGGAAAAAGGCCATTTTCCGGATATGGAACCTTCTGCTGCCGGTTCTGGCCGCCGTCTGCCTGAGCTGCCTCTCGCTGCTGCTGGCCTACGGCGAGTACGGCTCGCTTATATTTGTGGGCTATTTCCGGCACCCGCTTATATTCCTGCTCAACACCCTGCCGGTGCTCTGGCTCATGCTCACGGTATGGTTCCTCACGGGACGGAGCTGGATAGGCTTTCTCTCCGCCTCGGCGGTGGTTTTGGCCTGCTCCCTGGGAAACTATTATAAGCTTCTCTTCCGTGACGACCCCTTCCTTTTTGCAGACCTTCAGGTTTTGGGCGTGGCGCTGAAGATATCCACAGGCTACACCTTCACAACAGGCTGGAGGGTTATACTCCCGGTCTGCGGGGCTGTTTTCGGCACGGTTTTTCTGGCGCTGTTCTGCAGGGCAAGGCTCTCTGTAAAGCCGCGGCTTATCGCTGCTGCCGCCGTGCTCCTGGCCGCCGTACCCATGAAATTCCTGTACTGGAGCGACGAGGTTTACGCCAGGGCCGCCAACAACGAATATATAAACCGGTGGTCCTCCACCCAGAGCTATATTTCCAAGGGCTTTGTCTATCCCTTTATCCACAGCGTAAAGGACGCATATATCTCCAAGCCCCAGGGATATGACAGCGGCGAGGCCGCCGAAATGCTGGCGGAATACCGGGATGAGGACATCCCCGAAGACCGGCGGGTGAACATCATCGCCATCCAGCTTGAGGCGTTCAACGACTTCACAAAATTCGATATCGGCGGCATCGGGGATTTCGTGTACGAGGATTACCACGCTCTCGAGGCCGAGAGCTACACGGGAAATCTCATTACAAATATATTCGCCGGCGGCACCGTGGACACGGAGCGATGCTTCCTCACAGGATTTTCGGAGGTCTACAATTTCCGCTCCAACACCGACTCCTACGTCCGGTATTTAAAGTCCCAGGGCTATGACGTAACCGGCAGCCACCCGTGCTACGAGTGGTTTTACAACCGCTCCAACATAAACCGCTACCTGGGCTTTGACTCCTACTATTTCGCTGAAAACCGCTACGGCGATATAACCTACGACAGCAAATATTTCCCGGATATCATAAAGCAATATGAGGAGAGGGACGCTTCCTCCCCCTATTTTGGGTTCCACGTCACCTATCAGGGCCACGGGCCCTATAACTCCGGCGCACTGGACGGGGACGGCGGCTATTTTGAACAGGGCGTATACTCCGACGAGAGCTACTATATTTTAAATAACTATCTGAACTCCGTATACGGCACAATCCAGAACATCACCCTCCTTACGGACTATCTGCGGCAGGACAGCGCCCCCTGCATCCTCGTGCTGTACGGCGACCACAACCCCTGGCTGGGCGACAGCAACAGCGTATATAACGAGCTCGGCATAAATCTGGACACCTCCACCACCGAGGGCTTTTATAACTACTACTCCACCCGCTACCTCATATGGGCAAACGGCGCCGCGAAGGATCTGCTGGGGAACGATTTTGAGGGCTCCGGCCCCGACATAAGTCCCTGCTTTCTTATGAACGAGCTGTTTTCCCTCTGCGGCTGGGACGGCCCGGCCTCCATGCAGCTTAACGAAACCGTGCGGCAGACCCTGCCGGTAATAAACACCGGCGGCTTTTATGTGGAAAACGGCGAGCTTGGGACCCGGGTGCAAAATGAGAGCCTCCTGCGCGCCTTTGAATTTACCCAGTACTACAGGAAAAAGCTTACTATAGAGGATTAGATATGGATAATAAAGACCCTTTAGTTGACATAAAAGTTCTGCGCCCCGTGGGAGTGGTGCTGTTTCTCCTTTTGGGGGTGCTGACGGTAATAGTCTGCCTTACGGCGGATATGGGCGTCCCGGAAATCTACGAAAGCGCCCACGACGCGGAGTACTACCTCCAGAGTGAAGAACATCTCCAGGAGCTTATAGGCGAATTGGAGGAGAATGTTTTCCCGGAGTTTGACGGCGAAATCTCCGCCTGGGTGCAGGACGGCCAGATCCGCCTGCGGACTGACGAGGATATTTTCGCCAAGGTGAAGCTGGTGCTCCGCCGGGATTTTGACGAGAGGCTTTTCTATTTTGAAAACGACGAGGTTGAGGAAGAATGAGAGACGGGTTTATAAAAGTCGCGGCTGCAGCGCCGAAAATAAAGGTGGCGGACACGGAGCATAACGCCTCCCGGATAATAAAGCTCTGCCGTGAGGCCGCGGAAAACGGCGTTAAAATTCTGGCGTTCCCGGAGCTTTGCATCACAGGCTACACCTGCGGGGATCTGTTTTTGCAGCCGGTGCTGCTGGACGGCGCCCGGGAGGCCCTTTTCAGGATAATGGCGGAAACGGCGGAGCTTGACATGGTCATCGCCGTGGGCCTGCCCCTCCGGTGGGACGGCAAGCTTTTTAACTGCGCCGCCCTTGTGTCCCGGGGCGAGCTTATATCCGTAACGCCGAAAACCTACCTGCCGAATTACGGCGAGTTTTACGAAAAGCGCTGGTTTTCCTCCCCCGCCGGTATGGGCCCGGGCGTCATTCTGGAGATACCCCGGCCGGAGGGTGACGCCCTCCGCATCCCCATGGACTGCCCCGTGGTGGACGTACACGGCATAGATGGTCTGCGGCTTGGCGTGGAGCTATGCGAGGACCTGTGGGCAATGGACCCGCCCAGCCGGGCCCTTGCGGAGATGGGCGCAAACGTCATACTGAATCTCTCCGCCTCAAACGAGCTTGTGGGCAAGGCCCAGTACAGGCGGGAGCTTGTGAAAAACCAGTCGGCCCGGCTTCTCTGCGGCTATATTTACGCCGGCGCCGGCGAGGGGGAGAGCACCACGGACGTGGTGTTCTCCGGCCACTGCATGGTTGCGGAGGACGGCGTCATTCTGGCGGAAAGCCGCTTCAAAACCGGCCTCACCGTGACAGAGCTGGACATTGAGCGCCTTAACTTCGAGCGCCGCCGCCTGACAACCGTGGCTTTTGCCGCCGCTCCCGGGCGCTCCTGCTCCGTCACTCCCGCGGAAACTCAGCTTACAAGGAAAATATCCCCCACGCCCTTTGTCCCCCAAAATAAGGACGACAGGGACGAGCGCTGCCGCGAGATACTGAATATCCAGGCTCTGGGCCTTAAAAAGCGCATAGAGCACACAAACGCCAAAACCGTGGCGGTGGGCATATCCGGCGGGCTGGATTCCACTCTGGCAATGCTTGTGGCCGCCAGGGCCATGGACATGCTGGAAAGGCCCAGGACGGACATTACAGCCGTCACCATGCCCTGCTTCGGCACAACGCGCCGCACCCGCTCCAACGCGGAGATACTGGCTGAAAAGCTGGGCGCCCGGCTCATAACCGTGGACATTACCGAGGCGGTAAACCAGCATTTTAAGGATATCGGCCACGATCCGGAAAACCTCAATGTGGTATTTGAAAATTCCCAGGCCCGGGAGCGGACCCAGGTGCTTATGGACATTGCCAACGGCAGCGGCGGCCTTGTTATCGGCACAGGCGATTTGTCGGAGCTGGCACTTGGCTGGGCCACATACAACGGGGACCACATGTCCATGTACGGCGTGAACGTCGGCGTGCCGAAAACGCTGGTGCGCTATCTTGTGGCCTATGAGGCCGACATATGCGGCGATGCGGAGCTTGCCTCCGCCCTGCGCAGCATTCTGGACACGCCCGTATCCCCGGAGCTTCTGCCAGCCGAAAACGGCGAGATAAGCCAAAAAACCGAAGATTTGGTAGGCCCCTACGAGCTTCACGACTTTTTCCTCTACTACCTTATCCGCTGGGGCTTTTCCCCGAAAAAGGTGCTCCGCATGGCTGTTTACGCTTTTTCCGGCTGCTATGACCGGGAGACGATTTTAAAATGGCTGCGCACATTTATCCGCAGGTTTTTCTCCCAGCAGTTCAAGCGCTCCTGCCTGCCGGACGGC
>CAZBUH010000120.1:4632-4795 GCA_964495095.1 uncultured Oscillospiraceae bacterium
CCCAAAGGTGGGCACCCTCACCCTGTCCCCCCGGGGCGACTGGCGTATGCCCTCCGACGCCTCCCCGGAGCTGTGGCTCAGGGATCTGCAATAGCAAAACCCGGGAACTGCTTCCAGCCGCGATCAAAGCCGTACCCATGGCTCAGATCGGCGCGGCCTCTGA
>CAZBUH010000121.1:0-4687 GCA_964495095.1 uncultured Oscillospiraceae bacterium
AATAAAAGAGCCTGTGCTTTAATTCCCTGAATTCCATATATCATTCCCCTGACCGGGCCTTTTTGCCATTATTATAGCGCATGAGCGCGGGCTTCACAAGGCCGGCGCAAGCCGTTTTACCCCCAATTTTGCCTCATGCTGATTCCATTTCAAAAATCAGAAAAAATGTCTTGACAAACCCGTCCGCGATAGTGCAAATTTCACCTCAGTCTCAGCGGGCAGATTTCTCGCCACTCGGCGTTAAAAATTTTTACAATGCGAAAGCATTCCTGTAAATTTTGACTTAATTGGCAAAAAACCCGCTCCGCTTAAACTCACCGCATACGCGGGAAAAACGAGGTGATTTTCGGTGCAGAGGACGACGGCGGAATGCCGCCCATCAAGGACGGTAAGCCCAAAAGCGCACGTTGTTCCCCATGCTGCGGCGGGCTCATATCTGCGGGCTACGCGCCGGAACTACCGGCAGTATCACCTGGGAATCGTATTTTCCGCCGGTGTGGATTATGTGTATGCCGTTATTCCGGCCGCTGGGCATGGGGTTGTTGTAGCCCTCGGGGCCCATGTCGTCGTAGCCCGCAATCTGTATCATAAGCTGCTCGCCCCTGTGGAACTGAAGCGCCGTGGGCCAGAGGCTAATCTCCACCGGGACTATCTCTCCGGGGGAGAGCTTATCCTCGTGGGTGTGGGTGTAGGCCAGATCGTCGCCCTTTGTGCGCTGCAGGTCAAGCTCCCTGTGGGATACCCGCAGCTTGTTGGAGGGGCCGGAGTACATCTGGGACAGTGCGTTGTGGAACAGGGGATTTCCCTCGCCGTCCACGTTCATGGCCCGGATGTATAGGTCCATATCGTCGTCGCCGCGCACCTCCATCCAGAGCTTTAAGCGGATATAACCGCTTATCTCCGTGTCCTCGTTGAATTTGAGGAAAAATTGGGCCCTGCGGCTGTCGAGCTCAAAGGTAGGCGCCTCGCTCTTATCCAGCGGGGCGAAGGGGCCCTGGAAACGCATGGACTCCTTTACCTTGGCCATAAATTCCCCTTCGTTTCTGGCGTCGTATTCGATTTTGGCCTCCTTTTCCGGAAGCGTTTCACTGATGGAGCCGTTGGCGGCGTCCAGATACACCGTCTTACGCACCGTGCGCACTGGCGGGAAATCCTCCTCCGGGCGGCCGACAATGTCCTGCCCGCCGGGGTCAAGGACGGACATGCGTACCCTTGGGGTCTTTTCCCAGCCGTTATCCGCGCCCTTCATGTAGTGGTCATAGAATTTCCGCAGGTCGTCGCAGTTTTTCTCGTTATAAAGGTCTGGCCACTCCTGGGTGTTGTGAATGCGGAGCCACTTCTCCTTTGAGGAGATATTGCGGAAGCCCTCAAAGGTGCCGTGGGTGTGGCAGCCGTTTGTGTAGCTGGCGGAGACATAGGCGGGCACCTCCACGTCCTCGAATTTTGCCCGCTTGTCCTCCCAGTAGGAGTTCCAGAAGGGGTACTCCTGCACCATCCGGTAAAGGTCCTCCTCCTTGCCGAGACCGCCGGGGGACAGGTCAATGCGGGTGAGATGGGGGTGGGGGATGCCGCCCCGCATATATTCGTCGTTATACATATCGCCGTGGCCCTCCCAGGGGGCGATGCAGGTCAGATGAGGGGGCTTTGCGGAGGCAACATACCACTGGTTTATGCCCAGCCAGGAGTTGCCGGCCATTGTTACCTTGCCGCTGCACCAGTCGCGGCCGGCGCACCACTCGACTATATCGTAGCCGTCGGCGGCGTCCTGGGGGCCGAAGTAGCAGGCGTTGCCCTCGGAGCTGTTTATGCCCCGGGAGTCCACATTGAGGACGGCGTAGCCGTACCGGCACCAGTAGGCCGGGTCCACAGCCTCGAATTTCTGATAGCCGGAGAGAGTGCCGCCGGGGATGTGGAAGCGCTCGCTTGTGGGGCCTTCGTCGGCTGAGGCGCCCTCCGCCAGCTCCTTGCCGAAGGGGCTTATGGAGAGGATGGCCGGAATTTTTTCCTCCGTCACCGGGCGGAAAATGTCGGCGTAGATAACTGTGCCGTCCCGGAGGGTGATGGCGGCGTCGCGCTCTAAAATAATGTCGCAGGGCAGGGGCTTTTTTCCCTCGTAGCGCACATGGCCCCTGGGGAGTATTTTTGTTTCAGGGTGAAATCCGCTGTAACCGCGGGAGTTGGAGATGTCCGGGGATTTTTTGAATAGTATATCGGCGTATTCCAGGTCTGTTTTTTTCATACAGCGCCTCCTTGAATTTGGTTTTTATTTAATAATACACTTTCTCCGGGGCCGCTTCAAGGCCGCGGGTGTTAGCTTTTAGGTAATGGCCCGGTGAGCAAATGGTTATGTGCTTTTTATTGAAAAAAGGCCGTCCGGCGTATAAAAAGGGGCCTGAAAATATCTTTTTGTGCCGAAAAATGAAATTTTGATATTGCGGGTTATGAATGGGCAATTTATAATAGTAGTATCTGACAGCCGAAGGAGGCGTACACTGTGGAGCGGAATAATACGGAGGCTGAGCTTAAGCGGCTGCGGGACGAAAACGCGGATCTTCAGATAGAGCTGAACGTATATAAGGGCATCAGTGCAAACTCGATGTTTATGCGTATGCTTAAGGGCCAGATGGAGCTTGAGGACGATATGCGGCGGGAGTGCGCTGAAAACGGAGTGGTTTTCCCCAGCGAGCGGTTTGCCGTCGTTATATTCAGCATTCAGGACAGCGGGGACGTGTTTTATGAGGGCGGCTCCGCTCCGCCGGAGAGCGAAAAGACCCGTTCAATGGTAAATTTAGCGCTGGAGAATATATCCACGGAGATGGTAAACCGGAAATTTTACGGCAAGACCGTATACGGCGACGGCAACATGCCCTGCATGGTGAGCTTCGGCAGGGAATATGACGGGGCGGACAGCAGCAAGGCGGAGAGGGATTTGAAGGATGTTACCGTGGATATTGTAGGCGTCCTCCGGGAAAAGACAGGGATAGAGGTCTGCGCAGATGTGGGCCGGATACACGACGGCTACAGAGGCCTTGCCGAATCCTATGCCGAGGCGGACAGGGTAACTGAATACCGTACGCTTATGGAGCTTAAAACTCCGGTGATACATTTTGACGATATAAGCCACGAGAACATGGTAAAGCCCAGAAACCTCTACTCCATGGACCAGGAGCAGCGGCTTCTCACCTGCATACGCCGCCGGGACTACAGAAAGGCCAAGGAGCATATGCACGAGCTTTTCAAGTCCTATTTTACCGGCTACGTGCCGTCGATTCAGTTCTTGCAGTGCCGCTTTTGGGGCTTTCTCAGCAACATGGTGTCCATGATAGACGAGTTTGACGGGGCCGGGGACGAGGAATTTATGGGCCGCATAGACCCAATAGGCAGGCTGCTGGAAACCAAGAATATAAGCGATTTGCGCCGGCAGACGGATTATATTTTTGACTGCTTTATAGAGCGGATGGAGGCTCAGAAAAAATCGGAGCCGCCGAAATGGTTCCGGCCGATGCTGAAATATCTGGAGCAGAATTTCTCCGACCCGAATATAAATATCTCAACGGTGTCGGCGCAGTTCGGGGTGCATCCCTCCTATGCCGCCCGGATATTCCGGCAGTACGCCGGGGAGCGGATGCTGGACTATATCCACCGGCTGAGGATAGAAAACGCCAAGGTGCTTATGCAGGAGAAGCTGCCGATGAGTGAAATAGCGCTGCGCGTGGGCTACAGCTCTGACCGGGCTATGGTCAGGGAGTTTAAAAAGTACGAGGGCACGATACCGTCGTCGTTTAAGCCCGAGTAAGGAGCGGAAAATCCTGCGGCGGTATGTGAGGCCCATAGGGCGAAATTTTTTATGGATTGATTACTTACAGCAATCAGGAGGAAAAGCCTATGACGGAAGTTATAAAAACGGCCTGCCACGCCTGCCACGGAGGGTGCGGCGCGCTGGTGACGGTGAAAGACGGAAGGGCCGTGAAAATAGTCCCGGACCCGGATTCGCCGCTGAGCCGCGGGCGCATGTGCCCCAAGGGCCTTGCGGGGATAGAGCTTTTATACCACCCGGACAGACTGAAATTCCCCATGCGCCGGATAGGCCCCAAGGGCAGCGGCAAATGGGAGCGCATCTCGTGGGACGAGGCCCTTGATATGATAGTGGAAAACGTGAACAGGGTGCGGCGGGAATACGGGGCCGAGTCTATAGTGGTGGCCCAGGGCACCGGGAGGCACCATTTAAAGCATGTAAACCGCTTTGCAAACGCCTTGGGCACACCAAACTGGATGGAGCCGGGCACGGCCCAGTGCTTTTTCCCGCGGGTTGCCACGGGAAACCTGACCTATGGGACGATGCCGGTGGTGGATTACTACGGCAGCGTAAATCCCGGGCTTCTTCTGGTCTGGGGCAGCAATCCGGTGGTGTCCGGCGCGGATAAGGAGATACAGTTCCGCTGCTGGGACGCGGTGCGGAAAGGCTCGAAAATTATCGTCGTGGACCCGCGGCGCACGGAGCTTACGGACAGGGCCGACATGTGGCTCAGAATACGCCCCGGCACCGACGCGGCTCTGGCGCTGGGCTTTATGCACGTTATAATCAAAGAAGGGCTCTACGATAAAGAGTTTGTGGAAAAGTGGACCTACGGGTTTAAGGAGCTCACGGAGCGGGTGCGGCGGTACGACCCCGAGTATGTGAGCCGGA
>CAZBUH010000122.1:0-4617 GCA_964495095.1 uncultured Oscillospiraceae bacterium
TTCCCGCGTTCCAGCATCTTGCATCACCCACCGCTATTTTATCATAGAAAATGGAGAAAGCCCAGCAAAATGCCGGACTTTTTCGACAATCTGGACTATATAAATATTATATAGTATTTGATATTTTACGTCAATGAAATAAGTAATATTCGATAAAATCCACATAAGATATAAAAAATAATTATAAATATTCAATAAAGATAATCGCTGCATAAATTTTGCCTCCCCGGACATTGTCCGGGGAGGCATTTTGCGATTAATTATTATCTCTCGTCCAGCGGTACGTAACTGCGTTCATCCATAAGGCTCACATAAGCGGGGCGGACGATTTTATCCATGTTTACAAGCTCGTCTATCCTGTGGGCGCTCCAGCCAACGATGCGTGCGATGGCGAAGATAGGCGTGAAAAGCTCCACGGGTATATCCAGCATACTGTAGACAAAGCCGCTGTAGAAATCCACATTGGCGCTGACACCCTTGTATATCTTACGCTCCTGGGCTATCACCTGGGCCGCCAGCCGCTCTACCTGGCTGTAGAGCCGGAAGTCCTCGTCCCTGTGCTTTTCGGCGGCAAGCTCCTTTACGAATCTCTTGAATACCTGCGCTCTGGGGTCCGAGAGGGAGTAAACCGCGTGGCCCATGCCGTATATTAGCCCGCTTCTGTCGAAAGCCTCCTTATTCAGGAGCTTTTGCAGATAGCGGCAGAGGGCCTCGTCGTCGTCTGTGTCCGGGACGTTTTTCTGTATGTCGTCCATCATCTGAACGACCTTGATATTGGCGCCGCCGTGCTTCGGCCCCTTCAGGGATGAGAGGGCCGCGGCGAAAACCGAGTAGGTGTCCGAGCCGGAGGAGGTGACCACGCGGGTAGTAAAGGTGGAGTTGTTCCCGCCGCCGTGCTCCATGTGGAGCACCAGGGCTATGTCCAGCACTCGGGCTTCAAGCTCGGTGTACTGCTTGTCGGGCCGCAGCATGCGGAGTATGTTTTCGGCGGGGGAGAGGCTGATGTCGGGCCGGTGGATATACATGCTGTCGCTGCAGTCGTAGTGGTTGTACGCGTGATAACCGTATACGGCCAGCATGGGGAATTGGCTTATAAGCCCCAGACACTGGCGCAGCACATTGGGAATAGAGGTGTCGGCGGCGGCGTCATCATAGGCGGCGAGAGTCAGTATGCTTTTTGTGATGGAATTCATTATGTCGCCGCTGGGGGCCTTCATGATAACGTCGCGGGTGAAATTCTGAGGCAGCGTTTGTGCGCAGGTGAGGGACTCGTGAAATTCAGCGAGCTGTGCCTTGTCCGGAAGCTCACCGAAGATAAGGAGGAAGGCCGCTTCCTCGTAGCCGTAGCGCTTAAAGGCGAAATCCCGCACAAGGTCTATGACATTGTAGCCGCGGTACCACAGCTTGCCTTCACAGGGGACCTTCACTCCGTTTTCCGTCTTAAAAGCGTCTATCCGGGATATGGTGTTTATCCCCGCCAGAACGCCGTTCCCGTTTTTGTCCCGAAGCCCGCGCTTAACGCTGTATGCGTCAAAAAGCTCGGACGAAATCCTGTCGTCCTTTACGCACAGTTCGCTGTATTTTCTTGAATATTCCCTTAAATCCATTTCACGCTCCATTTCCAGTTGTGTTGATTCTGATTATAAAATATCTCGCAGTGCGAGAGATTTGCTGTAAAAAACACCCGCCCCGGACGGGGAGGGTATGTCAGGACATCCTGGCAAGCTTCCCGACTATGCGTATAAACTCGCGGGCGTCCTCGCTGCCGAGGCAGGCCATGGCGGCGCTGAGACGGGCCTCTATACTCTTGAGCTTAAGCTCGATAAGCCTGCGCCCGGAGTCGCTCAGATAGACGATAACACGGCGGTGGTCGCTGCTGTCGTGTATGCGGACAATAAGCCCCTTGGACTCCAAAACCTTCAGCGCGTCGGCTATCCTGCCGGAGCATACGGCCAGATTTTCCCGAAGCTCACCGGCGGAAAGGCCGTTATGCTTATACAGGCAATCAAGAATTCCCAACTCTCCACGGGAAAATTCCAGCGCCTCTTTCTGAAGGGGCTGCCGTGACAGGAGAAGTATGGAGGAGAGAAGCTCCTGAGTGAACTTGTCATGGCACATATAAATACACCTTCATTATCTCACACTATGAGATAATTATAACACAAGACTTCCGGCAAGTCAATTATTTTACTTTTTTTGGCGCAGCAGGGGATAATCCGGAGCTTGGGCACAGTGCCGCCCAAGTTGCTGACACAGCGCACAGCTAAACCGCCGTGACATCCGCTGTGACGCCGTTTACAGCTTCGATCAAAGCGTCGGGCGCCGTTTCGATCTGATAACCGACCTTCCCGGCGGAGACGATGATGGTATCAAGCAGTACGGCGTCCTCCTGGAAGAAGGTCGGGAAGAGCTTTTTCATCCCAATAGGGCTGCAGCCGCCGTGTATGTAGCCGGTAAGGGGGAGCAGCTCCGACTGCTTTATCATGGCTATGGACTTTTCACCGGCAGCTTTTGCGGCTTTTTTTAGGTCGAGTTCGTTTTCCACCGGTATGACAAAAACGCAATACCCGCCGGAGGCGCCGCGCGTTACGAGGGTCTTGTAGACCTCATAGGGCTTTTTCCCGATTATTCCGGCTACGTCCATACCGCTGACGGCGCCGCCGTCATGTGGGTACTCGTGAGGGGTGTACGGTATGTTTTTCTGCTCCAGGATGCGCATTACATTCGTCTTTTCTTCCTTTTTCGCCATAACGGACATACTCCTGCTGAAAGCCGCGCCCGCCCGGGGAGGGCGGATGCGGTTATTTCTTAAAGAATTTTTTGTGCTGGTTAAAATTTTTGTCGCCAAGGGCCTTGCCGAGCTTTACAAGAAGCTCCCTCTGCTCTGTGTTAAGGTTTTTGGGTATCTCCACATCCACAGTAACGAACTGGTCGCCGCGGCCGCCGCCCCGGAGATACGGAATGCCCTTGCCCTTGAGGCGGAAAACAGTGCCGGACTGTGTACCCTCGGGCACGGTGTATTTCACCTTGCCGTCCAATGTGGGCACCTCCAGCTCACAGCCCAGCGCCGCCTGGACCATCGTTATGGGGATGGTGCAGTAGACCGAGGAGCCCTCGCGGCTGAATATCTCATGGTCCTTAACTGAAACCGTGATGAGCAAATCTCCCGGCTGGCCGCCGTTTACGCCGGCGTGGCCCTGACCTCTGAGGGAGATGGTCTGCCCGTCGTCTATTCCGTTGGGTATGGATACGGATATCTTCTTCTGAATTCTCACGGAGCCGCTGCCGCGGCAGGTGTGACAGGGCTGATGTATTATTGTGCCCTTACCGCCGCACTTGGGGCAGGCTGAGGTGGACTGCATTACGCCGAAGGGCGTTCTCTGCTGGGTGCGCACTGTGCCGGTGCCGCCGCAGTTAGAGCATCTTTCCGGGGTGGTGCCTTTTTCACAGCCGTTTCCGCCGCAGTCCGGACACTTTTCAACACGTGATACGGTGATCTCTTTTTCGCAGCCGAAAGCGGCCTCTTCAAATGTCACTGTTATATGTGCGCGGATGCTCTCGCCGCGCTGAGGCGCATTCCTGCTTCTGGCGTTTCCGCCGGCGCCTCCGCCGAAAAAGGAACTGAAAATGTCTCCTAAATCGAAGTCCATACCGCCGAATCCGTCAAATCCGGCCCCACCGGACCCCGCGCCGTAGCTTGGGTCCACTCCGGCAAAACCGAACTGATCGTATTTGGATTTCTTGTCAGCGTCGGAGAGGACCTCGTAAGCCTCGTTTATCTCTTTAAACCTGGCCTCCGCCGCCTTGTCGTCCGGGTGCAGGTCGGGATGGTTTTCCTTGGCGAGCTTTCTGTAGGCTTTTTTTATCTCGTCTCCGGTGGCGCTTTTTGATAAGCCAAGCACCTCGTAATAATCTCTTTTTTCATCTGCCATTTTTCAATAAAACCTCTCTATAGCCGCTCCCAAACGGCAAATTCCGGTCGGGAGGGGCAAAGGATATCGCGCTTAACATAAGCATTTTCCCGACGAAAAAGCCGCCGGGAAAAATGTTTTTTACGCCGGAGGGGAAAACCTCCGGAAGCTTATTTCTTGTCGTCATCCACGACCTTGTAGTCCGCGTCGTAGTAATCGCCGCCGTTATTGCCGCCGTCTGCTCCGCCGTTTCCGGCTTCAGGGCCGGCTCCGGGCTGCTGGGCTCCGGACTGGCTGTAGAGCTTTTCGGATACTTTGTAGAAGGCCTGGGTAAGGCTCTCGGTAGCGGACTTTATAGCGTCGGTGTCGGTGCCCTTCAGGGCATCCTTCACCTTGGAGACCTCGGCCTCGACAGAGGATTTGTCGGCAGCGTCAAGCTTGTCGCCCATCTCGCTCAGTGTGTTCTCGGTCTGATATACCATCTGCTCGGCCTGGTTGCGGATGTCGACTTCCTCCTTGCGCTTTGCGTCCTCGGCGGCATACTGCTCGGCCTCCTTCACAGCCTTATCGATATCCTCCTTGGAGAGGTTGGAGGAGGAGGTAATCGTGATGTGCTGCTCCTTGCCGGTGCCCAAATCCTTTGCTGATACATTGACTATGCCGTTTGCGTCTATATCGAAGGTGACCTCTATCTGGGGGACGCCCC
>CAZBUH010000123.1:0-4521 GCA_964495095.1 uncultured Oscillospiraceae bacterium
ATACCGCTCCTTATTTTTTATGTTGCAGATTTTATACAATTTTCTTGTACAGGGCCTGTAAAAATGGTATAATCTATTTATAGTAAATAATATGTGCCAGAGGTGATATTTATGGGAAAATTTGTTGTAGCCACGGATTCCGGGTGCGATCTGCCGCTGTCAAAGCTCCAGGAGAGGGACATCACGGCCATGCGCATCTGCTATGAGCTTAACGGCGAAATAGTGGAGGACACCATGCTCCATGAGGACTGTAAAAAATTTTACGAGGGCATGAGAAACGGCGACGTGCCGAAAACAAGCCAGATAAATTCCGCACAGTTTCTGGATTTCTGGAAGAAGCTGGGGGAGCAGGGGCTGCCGATAGTCCATATCTGCCTCGGAAGCGGCATCTCCGGCACATATTCCAGCGGCCTGGCGGCGCTGGAAATGCTCAGGGAAGAACGGCCGGACATTCAGGTGTACCTGGTGGACTCCACCCTCGCCTCCGTCGGCTACGGGATGCTTGCCCTGAAAGCTGCGGACATGCGGGACGCCGGGGAAACGCCGGAGGCCTGCGCCCAGTGGCTTAACGACCACAAGGCGGAGGTAAACACCTATTACACCACCTCGGACCTGACCTATCTCTACCGCAGCGGGCGGGTGAGCAAAACGGGCATGGTGATAGCCCACGCCCTGAATATAAATCCCATACTGAATCTCGATTTGGAGGGGCACCTTATAGTCCAGGAGAAGGTGCGGGGCAAAAAGGCCACCATAAAGCGGATACACGAGATAATCCGGGAGCTGGCCGTGGAGCCGGAAAATCAGACTTTGTATATCTGCCACTCTGATATTCCCGATGAGGCGCGGGAATTCGGTGACGCCATAAAAGAAGAGTTTGGGTTTAAGGATGTGTACTACACGTATATCGGGACGACCATAGGCTCCCACTCCGGCCCCGGGCTTGAGGCGGCGTTTTTCTTCGGAAAGCCCAGAACTATGAAGGGCTATAAAAAATAACGTATTTTGTTTTAAAAAGAGCGATGCTGTTTAAACCGCTCCGCCTGCATAGGCGGAGCGGTTTAGACTGTCATGAAAGCCGTGTGGCTTTCATGACAAGGGGCAGCGGCCTGACTGCGCACACTCACTGCCCGCTTAAAGCGGGCAGCTCGCACACTTGCAGACCGAAAAGTGTTTTCTGCCACGCACATGTCGCGGCAGAAAACAAATCTCAATTTATTTCGCCGCCTGCGGGCGGCGAAACTCTGCGAGGCTTTTTCCGGATCGGAGTTTTTTGACAGTCTCAGGCGGCTTCGGCCGCCTTTAAATTATTCCGCCCATGCTCCGGTGGAGCCGGCCATATTGAAGATAAGCTCTATAAGAGGCCGCCGGTAGGGGACGAAAACACCGGAGTCCAGCATGGAGAGTATCTCCTCCTGCCCGGCCCAGGCTGCGTCCTTTACCTCCTCGTACTGGAGGGAGAGGGAGTCAAGCTCCGGCTGGGCCTCGACGATATAAAAATCGTCAAAGCCGTGGCTGTAGTTTATGGTGAAGGCGGGGCGGGTTTTGCTTAAATCCAGCTTAAGCCCCAGCTCCTCAAAAACCTCCCGTTCCGCCGCCTGACGGCTGTTTTCGCCGGCGACGGAGCTGCCGCCGGTGGTTATGTCCCACAGGCCGGGAAAGCCCTGCTTAAAAGGCTGGCGCTGCTGTATGAGCATTTTGCCGTCGGACCTTATGACGCAGATATGCACTGCCAGATGGTAGTCTCCCGGCTTCGGCGTGCAGCCACGCTCCGTGAGCCTGCCGGTGGGGATGCGGTCAACGTCGTATACGTCCCAAAGTTCCATTTTTACACCTCTGAGAATTTGCTTATTTAAGCTTCATTACGACCTTCAGTATGCGCAGGGCGCACTGCTGGAGCATGGCCTTCGTGACGGCGGCCTCCGGGCGGGCCTCGCCCTGGCTGCGGACAGGGACGCCATCTTCCACGGCCTTGGCAAGCTCAGCCGCGTCCGATTCCCCGCCCGGCTCTATAAGGTCGTTGCCCGCAAATATGGAGAGGGCCGGGGTGGACACGCCGCCGCCCCAGTCTGTCATAATAAGGCCGTCGAAGCCCCATTCATCACGGGCAATGGCAGTGCACAGATCGAAATTATCGGCGGAGGGCACGCCGTTTATATCGTTGTAGGAGGTCATAATGGCGAGGGGCTGGGCGTTTTTAACCGCCGTCTCGAAGCCCTTAAGGTAAATTTCCCGCAGGGCCCGCTGGGAGACGTAGTCGGTCATGTTTGTGCGCTGGTCCTCCTGGTTGTTGCCGGCAAAATGCTTTACGGTGACGCCCCTGCCGTGCTTCTGAACGCCCCTGGTAATTGCCGCGGCGCAGAGGCCGGACACAAGGGGGTCCTCGGAGAAATATTCAAAATTCCTGCCGCAGAGGGGATTTCGCTGTATGTTCATGCCGGGGGCGAGCCACAGATCCACCCCGAACTCCTCCATCTCAAGGGCCACGGCCTCGCCTACCTCCTCTATAAGCTCCAAATCCCAGCTTGAGGCGAGAAGCGTGCCCACCGGGAAAGCGGTGCAGTTCTGCCTGTAACCGGGCCTGCCCTCCTGCTCCGGCACCTCCCGGGTGATCCGTATGCCGGCGGGGCCGTCGGCCAGTATAAGCTGCTTTATGCCGTACTGGGGGAACGCCGCCGTGGCTCCGGCGGCGCCGTGAACAGGGATGGTGCAGGCGCTGCCCACCGTTGCGCCGCCGTTATCCGGCAGGCCGGAGAGGTCCGTTCCGACGCCGCAGCAGAGCCGGGACAGCTCCTCCACGGACATCCGGGCTGCAAGCTGCTCCGGTGTTTTTATTCCGCCCTTTACCTCGGCTGTGGTGACAGCCTCGCCGCACTCCGGCAGAGGGTCGGGAAATTTCGGGGACGGGTATTTGGCGGTTTTGCGCTCTATATATCTGCCGTACACGGTTATGGCGAGCTTTGCCGCCTGGGCTTTTTCCGTTTCCTCACTTTCGCCGGCTGCGGGGGTGACGCCCTCCCTGGAGACGGGCCGGAAATCCTCCGGCGGCGTTCCCATAAGGGAGGCGGTCTTAAGGGTCTCCACAGTCTCGTCCAGCCTGAGAGCGCCGGCGATGAAGGTGTTCCGGGAGGAATTGCCCACCCGGATATAGTATACGCCCTTTTCCAGTATCCAGGCGCCACGGCGCTCAGAATAGGAGGCGAGGGAGGTTATGGGGAAAACAACCGTCACAGTTTCGCTGCCGCCGGGGGCGATGTCCCCGGTCTTTTTAAAGCCCCGCAGCTCCATGCAGGGTTTCTCCAGCTCGCCCTCGGGGGCCGAGACATAGACCTGCACCACTTCGCGGCCGGAATATTTTTCGCCGGAATTTGTCACCGTCGCAGTGACCGTGACGGCGCCCATGGAATAAGTCACCCGGCTTTCGCTTATTTCAAAATCAGTGTAGGAGAGGCCGAAGCCGAAGGGGTAGGCCGGGGTCACGTTAAAAGCGTCAAACCATCTGTAGCCTACAAAAATATCGTCCTCGTACTTTACGCAGGTCTGCTCGGCCGGTACGGCGGGGAGCCCGAAATTGGATTTCGCGGTCACGTTGCCGTTTTTGCGGGCCGTGCCGAAATTGGCGGAGCTTCCGTAATCCGGGTAATTTTCGGCCCAGGTGGCGGCCAGCTTTCCCGAGGGGTTTACTTTGCCGGTGATTATATCCGCCAGCGCATTTCCCGCCTCCTGGCCGGGCAGGGAGAGGTACAGGACGGCCCCGGCGCGCTGATTTATGAGCTTTGTGTCGATAACTCCTGCGGTGTTCAGGATAACGGCGGTTTTCTCAAAGGCGGCTGTAACATTTTCAATAAGCCGGGCCTCCTCGTCCTGAAGCTCATAGTCGCCCTTTGCCTGGGAGCGGTCCAGAAATTCGCCGGAAATACGGGATATTACGATGATTGCCCCGTCGCACCTTTCGGCGGCCTCGTCTATCTCATAGGACTCAAGAGGCATCTCGCTGTTGGAAAAGGCCATAAGGCGCATATCCCGCTCCACCGTTTCGGATGGGTGGCCCACAGCCCACAGCCTGTATTTCCCGGCCAGCTTTTCGTCAACAATAAGCTCCGGGCAGGCGGAAAGGCCCTCAAGTATGGAGACGGTCCTATGGTTGTTTACGTCGCCGGAGCCTGTGCCGCCCTTGAAGGTGTATATCTGCCCAATGCCGAACACAGCCACTGTGGACATGCGCTTAAATGGGAGCACCCCGTCATTTTTCAGCAGTACCGCGCTCCGGGCCGCGGCGCTGCGCGAAACGCCGCTGTTGAGCTTTTCGCGCTGGGCTCCTCTTGGATTTGCCATATTACCACTCTCCTGAGATTTATTAATATAGGATATGTTATATTGCCATGGTGCCGTCTCCGACGGCACGGCGGATTTAAACTTTAAGCGCACAGGCGCGTTATAATAACTGCGCTGCGGTCGCTGCGACTATTATACCACAGCGGGCTCTATAAGTAAATCGCCTGTCTCGTAGCGCTTTTTGCT
>CAZBUH010000124.1:0-4342 GCA_964495095.1 uncultured Oscillospiraceae bacterium
TGCCGTCCTCGCGCTTCAGATCGGCGAAATCCTTGAACCACTCCTTGTACTCGTCAAGTCCGGGCAGCTTGACGTAAGGCGCTAAAGGCTGTGCCATAAATAAATACCTCCTAATGTAAGTAAATATAATAAACCCCTCAAGCGGCGGTACGGCCCCTTGAAAGAATTTATTCCAAAAATTTTTCAAATTCGATATTTTCGATATTAAATTAATTATAAAAATACTGGCCGTGTATTTCCATTCTCAAACATATCTTTTTGTCAAGACAGAATTTTATATGTGTAAAAATATTTTACACATATCGTATTATGTAAAACCGTCTCTTTTACTGCTCGCTTAAAAGCGACAGCTTTCCGCTTATAAGGCGGCCAAGCTGCTGTGCAAGCCAGGCGTCGCGCCTGTCCGACTCGCCCGCATATGTAAGCAGCATCACATACACCCCGCCGGTGCAGAAATCCAGCGCCGCCTCAAAATTTGAGTGGGAAACGGAGCTCTGCTCCCTCAAGGCGATATCCTTGAGGAACTCCCGTATCGCCTCCTGCAAAAGCAGCTCATACTGGCGGTACATGGGTGATTCCAGCCGCCGCTTTACGGATTCGCGGCTCATGGAGAAAAATCTGACCATCACCCTTATGGCCCCATCGGCGCTGGTCTCCCCGGCGCTCTGCTCAAGCACCGCGTCAAGCCGCTTTTTTGCGCTCCACATGGCCACGTCCGGTATGTCCCGGAAGTGGTAGTAAAAGGCCTGCCTGGAAATATTGCAGGATTTTGCAAGAGACGTAACAGAAATCTTGTCGATATTCTTATATTTGGACATCTCCTCGAATTTCTCCAGGATAATGTCCTTCATATCCACTGCCATGAAAATTCACTCTCCAAAAGCGTTCATCTGCGGGAGGCGATGAACATCGCATCACCAAAGCTGAAGAATCTGTATTTCATGTCCACCGCCGTTTTGTAGGCGTTCAGGATATTCTCCCTGCCGGCCAGGGCGGAGACAAGCATTATAAGCGTACTCTCCGGTAGATGGAAATTCGTTATCAGCGCATCTATACATTTAAATTTGTAGCCTGGATAAATAAAAATATTCGTCCAGCCGGCGTAAGGCTCTATATGCCCGCCGTCCCCTGCCCTTGATTCAAGAGTGCGGCAGGAGGTGGTGCCAACGGATATCACCCGTCCGCCCCGGGCCTTCGTCCAGTTTATAATGTCTGCCGTCTCACGGGATATCACGCAGTATTCCGCGTGCATTTCATGATCCTCAATATTCTCAGCCTTTACAGGGCGGAAGGTGCCCAGGCCCACATGCAGCGTCACATACGCCATGCTTACGCCCATAGCGCGTATTTTTTCCAGCAGCTCCTGTGTAAAATGCAGTCCCGCCGTGGGCGCGGCGGCGGAACCCACCTCTTTGGAATACACGGTCTGATACCGCTCTGAGTCCTGAAGCTCTTCCTTTATATAAGGGGGCAGGGGCATTTTGCCCAGACGCTCCAGTATCTCCAAAAATATCCCCTCGTAATGAAATTGCAGCAGCTTATTGCCGCCCTCGGCCTCGCCCACGACCTCCGCCGCAAGCTCGCCCTCTCCAAAAATGAGCTTCACACCCGGCCTTGTCTTTTTACCGGGCCGTGTCAGGCCCTCCCAGATATTTTCTCCCCTGTCGCGCAGGAGCACCACTTCAACCGCGCCTCCCGTCTCCCGCTTTCCGAAAAGCCTGGCGGGGAGCACCCGGGAGTCGTTCAGCACAAGGCAGTCCCCAGGGCGCAGAAATTCCGGCAGGTCGTAAAAATGGCGATGCTCCATGGCGCCCGTGTCCCTGTCAAGCACGAGCAGCCTTGAGCCGTCCCGCCTTTCCAGCGGCGTCTGGGCTATAAGCTCCTTTGGCAGGTCATAGTAAAAATCTGTACGTTTCAACCTATCGTTACTCCAGTAAAGTAGAATTTTATGATTTGATCATAAGTATATCCAAGCTTCGCCATTCCAAGCGCTCCATACTGGCTCATACCCAGATTGTGGCCCCAGCCGGAACCCGTTATGGTGTACACGACCTCGTCGGAGGACGGCTCCGCGCTGCCCGAGGTGAGGGTCTCCGTCCCGCTTCCGGTAATCACCGTCACTGAATCGGAGCCCAGCACCGCGCTACCGCCGCTGCCCACGGCATAGGCGGAGCTTAAATCGCCGCTGAGCGTGCCGGATGAACTGTTTACATATACGGTATCGCCGCCGGAGCCGGTCCCTCCCCCGCTTGCAGTAACAGTGTAATGGCGGCTGTAGGTCACCTTGCCTGTGGACGTGACGGAGATGATGCTTCTGGTTTTGTCATTGGAGAAGGTGAGCACCTTGCCGTTTGAATCGGTGAAGATAAGCGACTTTACATTCCCCGTACCGGTATAGGTGGCCGTCATACTGACTATGTCGGAGCAGGAATAGCCCTTATCCTGCAGCACCTTGGTAAGCTCGGCATTTGTATATGTAAAGCTCCAGTTCTTTTTCCCGGTGTTCACATTTTCCTCATACGGGTCAACCTTCCCCACAAGGTAGCCCAGGGCGGAGCCCCAGACGTTTTCGCTGCTCTCCGTGGCGCCGCCGTCGGAGGAGTGGAAATAGGTGGTACAAAGCTTGCCGTTATAGAGGACATATTCCCCGGCGGTGTCGTCCACGGCCTTGTTGGAGTTGTCGGTGGCGGAATTTGTGCCCCGGTACACCTGGCAGTCGTCGGAGCTGCACACGTCAAAGCCTGAGCTTCTGTGGGTTCCCTGCTCTGCGCAGACCATTCCGTAGCTTCTGGCGCAGAGAGCCTGTGCCTTAAGCGCCTCAATATGCCAGCTTGCGCTCATCTCATATGGGATAACGCCCTTTACGTAGTCCTCCACATCCACGAAATTCACGACTGTTATGTTGTTGCCCGCAAGCCTTGTGTACTGGAAGCCCCCATTATACTTGTAGCCCTTAAACCACGTCTGGGCTTTCCCGCCGTCATATACAGGAAGGACGGCAAGGCTTTTTTCCTGGCCGCAGTCGAATTCAAAAAGTATCTTAGCCGTGGAGGTCTGGACCACCACGATGCAGCTTGAGCTTGCGCTGAAAGCCTCTCCCGTAAGCCCCAGTTCGGCCATGGCCCCCGCGGCCAGGGTGGAATTTGTGTAGCTCCCGGCGCAGACATAATACGCGCCGGAGTAAAAGGCCGGGAACGCGCCTATACCCTTCTCCGCCGCAATTGCCTCGGCGGCGGCCTTTGCCGAATCATAGTCCGGATATGTATCCGGCAGCTTTATGTGATAGCAGCCGATGGTGCTGTAGGCCGAAAGGCCGCTGGCGCTGGTGTAGTATGTGCCGGAGGAGAGGTACATGTTTGTATCCTTCATCATTGTGAGGTTTTCCACCGACGTGTAACCGACCTCCACAAAGCTCCTGTTTGAATCGTAATATCCGAATTTATACCCGCTGCCATAGCCGGAGGCGTTGAGCAGGTTTGCCGAGGACAGGGCGCCGGTGCCGTAATACAGGCCCACCCTTATGGTGGAGTACTGGGGAGAGTACGCCTCCGTTCCTACCGGTACGGCGGAAATAAGCAGCAGAGCCGCTGCGGCTGCGGAAAATATCTTTTTTAAAAACTTTTTCCTCATAAGCATTCCTTTCAGTATAATAGCCCATTGACACCCAAATATAATTGTGCTATCATGCAAATCAAAAGCGCATAAGATAGAGGCGCGGCCTTGAAGATTAGCGGCATTCAGGATTCCGAAATCCCGTGATGTGCCGTGAAAGGCAAGTCCGCCGAAGATCAGCCGGTTTCGGAGCCGGCTGCTTCTGGGCAGTGCAATGAATAATTGCCTGACTGTCATCCGGCGTTATCCGGATGGAGGGCTATCGGCAGTGATATAGAGCCGTCAGGGATTGACTTCCCTGGACATTATATTACAAAATCAGCCGGTTGACTACCCCCAACCTGCTGATTATTTTTATATGTGCTTTTTATGATTACTTCGAATATTATATTATGGAGGTTTTGACCAATGAAAAAATACAAAGTCGGCGTAATCGGCGCCACAGGAATGGTGGGCCAGAGATTCGTGTCTCTTATGGAAAACCACCCCTGGTTTCAGCTCACCGCAGTGGCCGCCAGCCCCCGCAGCGCCGGAAAGACCTACGAGGAGGCCATCGGCTCCCGCTGGGCAATGAAAACCCCGATGCCGGAAGAGGCGAAAAAGCTTATCGTTAAGTGCGCCGAAACCGACGTTGAGGAGATCGCCGGAACGGTTGACTTCGTATTCTCCGCCGTGGATATGAAAAAAGAGGAGATACAGGCCCTTGAGGAAAAATACGCCAGGGCCGAAT
>CAZBUH010000125.1:0-4285 GCA_964495095.1 uncultured Oscillospiraceae bacterium
TACATGTTGTAATTTTCCTTATATATGTTCGTGGTGCCCTTGTGCACCTGCTGCAGGTACTCGTGAGCGTCAAAGTCGGGCCTGTCCCGGTTGTCCACACTGTACTGGATTATATAGACTGCCACATTTGAGGCGTGGTCGGATATACGCTCCAGATATGTGAGCAAATCGGAGAACGCTATCCCCATTTCCACGGTGCAGCGCTCCTCCTTTAGACGGTTTATGTGCCCCGCCTTCATCCGCTCCTGGATCAGGTCTATAACCTGCTCCAGCGGCTCTATCTCCAGCGCCATGTCGCCGTCCCTGCTGCTATAGCAGGCGATGGCTTTCTCCAATATCTCATCGCAGGCGGTGAATATAACGGACATCTCCCTTTTTGCCTCGTCCGTAAATTTCTCGCCCCTGTCGTTGAGCATTACCGCCACATCCGCGATATTCTCCACGTAGTCGCCTATGCGCTCGAAATCTCCGATGGCCCTGAGGATATCCGACACGCTGAAATTCTCGTCCGGCGTAAGCCCGCGCCTTGTGAGCTGTATCATGTAGTTGTCAAGCTGGGACTCCAGATGGTCTATAGTGTGCTCTGTCTCCGCCAGATTTTCCAGCTCCTTGGAGCTGAACTGATCCAGCAGCTTTATGGCCCGGTGGTAATTTTCATGGGCCAGGTTTGCCATTTTAATGGCGCACTCCCGCGCCTTATCTATGGCAATGGACGGGGTCTGGAGAAAGCGGGTGTCCAGCATGATGTTCTCCTCCGGATTTTTCTCCTCGCCGCCCCGGATGGTCTTTTCCGCCAGGAAAACCAGCACCTTGTTAAAGGGCAGGAACAGGGCGGTACAGCCGAGGTTGAATATAAGGTGCAGATCCGCGATGGAGCCGTAGGTCATGGTGCTGTTCCAGAAGGGGAGCCCAACTATGGCCTGGGCCAGATACAGCAGCACCAGGAAAACCACGGTGCCGATAAGGTTAAAGTAGAAATGTATCATGGCGGCCCGCTTTGCGTTTTTCGTGGCTCCTATGCTTGATATAAGTGCCACGATGCAGGTGCCTATATTCTGTCCGAAAATTATAGGCGCGGCTATGGAAAATTTCACCACGCCCGTCACCGTCAGAGCCTGGAGGATGCCCACCGAGGCGGTGGAGCTCTGAAGCAGCGCCGTAACGCCGGCGCCTACCAGGACGCCGAAAAACGGGTTTTCAAATTTTACGAATATGTCCTTAAACGCCTCGGACTCCGCCAGGGGGCTAACCGCCGTACTCATAGCGTTCATACTGAAAAACAGTATTCCCAGGCCGATAAGAATCTGGCCAACGGTGCGCTTTCCGGCCCTTTTGCAGAACATGTAGAGCACTGCGCCGATTATCACGAAAACCGAACTGAGTATCGCCGTACCGAAAAGCTCCGACCAGCCGCCGCCTCCGATATTGGTAAGCCGCAGTATCTGCGCCGTAACAGTTGTGCCTATATTGGCGCCCATAATAACGCCCACAGCCTGTCCCAGCTTCATTATGCCGGAGTTTACAAAGCCCACCACGATAACGGTAGTGGCCCCCGAACTGTGGATAAGCGCCGCTACAACGGCTCCGCATAAAACTCCGGAAAAAATATTTCCGGTCATCTTTTCAACTATTCTTTCCAGCTTGCTGCCTGCCAGCTTTTCAAGACTGTTCGCCATAATGGTCATGCCGTAAAGGAAAAGACCTATTCCGCCGAACAGGGTGATAAGCAATTTAACGGTGTCAAGTGCAGTCACAATACCCCTCCATACTACCATTTCATATGACATAAGGCCCCTGGTTTTTTTGCCCTTTTTGCCAGGCGGCAAAGGTTATATTTCACTCGAGGAGCCCCAAAGCAAACCGTCCGGCGCCGCCGGATATTCAGTTTGCGTACAGGGACATTATAATACTTTGTCAAAAATCAGTAAACAGCATTTTCGCAAAATTTTACTTTATTTTTCCCCCAATATTTACAAATCTACTCCGTCCGTCAGCATCCCCAGCACCTGCTGGAAGGACACGCCGTAATTCCTGTCCCTGTCTCCGGGAGTGGCGGCTATGGCGGCGTTTATGAATTTTGAGGCCAGCTTGGCCGATTCCCTGAGATCCCGTCCCTCAACGGCGCAGCCGCACAAAACCGAGGCGAAAAGGTCTCCTGTGCCGGAAAAGCTTCCCGGGTGCATGGGCAGGCTGCAAACGTCAAAGCCCCCGCCGTCCATCGTGAGGTTTGCGATACTGCCGCCCCGGCGGATGCCGGTCACGGCCACAGCCCCGGCCCCGGCCTTCATGAGCTTTTCGCATATGCCGGCTATTCTTTTAAAATAGTCCGGGCTCCCGGCCGTCTCCGTAAGCGCCCCGAAGCTCTCGCCGGTGAGAAGGCAAAGCTCCGTGAGGTTTGGCGTCACAATGTCCGACGCCGACGCCAGCTCCAGCATCCTCCCCACGAAATCCATGTCGAAAATCGGGAACAGCTCCCCGTTATCCCCAAGAATGGGGTCTGTAAGCAGCACCGTGTCCGGCCTGCGGAATCTCCCTATAAAATCCTGCACAAGCCCCACCTGCTCCGGGCCGGTGAGGAAGCCCGAATATATCCCGTCAAACTCCGCGCCCATCCTCTGCCAGTTTTTCATAATCGGCAGCATATGGCCCGTAAGGTCGGTCATGTGGTAAAAGGGAAAGCCCGTCTGGGCCGACAGCACCGCAGTCACGAGGGGGCACGGCTCCGCCCCCAGGGCGGATATCACCGGTATGGCCGCCGTAAGTGAGCACCGGCCAAAGCCCGATATGTCGTTTATTACAGCGATTGTCTTATCCATATCATTCTCCAAAAGCTTCAGTTTCCACCATTCTACATTAAACCTGCGGATTAAGCAAATTTTTTTGCCCATGCCTGCCCCGCCGCTTTTCCCATCCTCCCGGCCTGTGAGCAAATATGAAGTTCCGCTTCTGCGCTGCTGTTTCCATTGCTTTTTCTGAAAATTTTCCTTCAATCACCCCTTGACTTCATACCGTTAGACTTGTACTGCTATTGTAACAGGTGAAGTGGTATCTATTGCCTGTCTCGTTAAACTTAAGCCTTAACAATGTTGTCACCGCTCAGTTCTCCGCTTGTGAGCGCATTGGCGATTTTAGAGATGTCATCCGCGCTGATACTTCCAAACACATCCATAGTCTGTGTCTGCAGATTCTCGATAGCACCGACCATTTCCGCCATCTTGCGGTTAATGGACGCTACGTTGCTATTGCAAAGATAGTCAATTTTCCGATTGATGGATGCAACGATTTCATTGAGCTGTCCCATATTGATATTCTGACATACGAAATCGACCGCATCCGTTTTGTAGAGGATTTCATAACGATGCTCCAGATTGTCTGGCACGGAAAAATTAGCATATCTGGTGAGAATATTGCTCTTGATGGCAAAGTCCAAAACTTCCGGCACAAAACTGCCATCCTCTTGGAAACAGCTCATCACAACATCATTGACGAACTCCATCATCTCTGTAAAGGAGATGCTCTTCTTAATTTTGACCTCAGCATCTTGCCGCTGCTCCACACTGGTGTTATCAAAGTATTCTTTGATAATCTTATCGAGCGAGGCGATTGAGACTTTCTTTTCGTTTTTTGCCATAGTGATATTTCCTTTCTTCCATATTTGTGTTATAGTTGCAGCGGGTGATAAAATGAAAAAAATACTCGCTATTGCTACAGCTCTTTGTGTAGTTATCTCTGCTTCCGGGTGTTCAAACCAGGTAGAGATAACAGGTCTGTCATTTTCTGAATATTACAAAGGTGCAGACGAGTTTGACACAATACGGCCCAGAGGAATACTTTTCATATATCCGCTCCGCTTACGAAGGGTCGAACGAGAAAAATGTCGAATCGTTCGTACTTGCAGACGGATATGAAAATGCAAAAAGTGCGTTGGCAGAGTTCAGCCAGAACGATTTTGACTTATCGGAAACTGGAGAGACTCCAGAAGGCCATCTTGCAAAATTACAGTTGCTGGAGCCATATTTACGAATTGAAGCAATGTTGGGCGAACGTGAAGTTCTGCTTTCAGCAAGCAGTCATGTTGAGAATGAAGACTGGTTCCAACAGCTAAATTCGCTGATATGGGACTCGATTGATGAGTACCGCAGGGGAACAGGAGACTAATTTTTACATCTTGATATGTACATCAATCTCTGTCCGTGGATGCTCCGTATCTATGGCGCGCCGTAGTGTCAACTTCGTTAAATGCTCGCTGTCATCGTCCACAATAAACCCGCTCTCCACCAAACCA
>CAZBUH010000126.1:0-4271 GCA_964495095.1 uncultured Oscillospiraceae bacterium
GCTCCGCTCTGAACGCCCTTATTTCCGAGTCCACCGATCCCAACGCTCCCGAGTATGCCTGCATCAAGGAGCTTATGGACGCTGTTGACAGCTATATCCCCACTCCTGACCGTAAGGCTGACCAGCCCTTCCTTATGCCTGTTGAGGACGTATTCACCATCACAGGCCGCGGCACTGTTGCCACGGGCCGTGTTGAGAGAGGCCAGCTTAAGGCCGGCGGTGAGGTTGAGATTGTCGGACTTACCGACGAGACCAGAAAGACCGTCGTTACCAGCATGGAGATGTTCCGCAAGACCCTCGACTATGTGGAGGCCGGCGATAACGTTGGCTGCCTGCTCCGCGGCATCAACAAGACTGATATCGAGAGAGGCCAGGTTCTGGCTGCTCCCGGAAGCATCCATCCCCACACCAATTTCAAAGGCCAGGTTTACGTCCTGAAGCAGGAAGAGGGCGGACGCCATACTCCTTTCTTCAACAACTACAGACCTCAGTTCTATTTCCGTACCACCGATGTTACCGGCGTCATCACCCTGCCCGAGGGCACCGAGATGTGCATGCCTGGTGATAATGTTGATATGGATGTTGAGCTTATCACTCCTATCGCTATCGAGAAGGGACTTCGTTTCGCTATCCGTGAGGGCGGCCGTACCGTTGGTTCCGGCGTTGTCATCGAAGTAGAAGCAAAGTGAGTTGAACTCTATATAAGCAAAATAAGCTTGCGTTTTTTGCTACGCTTCGATAGGGAGGTAATTTGATAAATACACCTATGGGCGCGGCAAGGCCAAGAGACAGCGAGAAGTGCAGAAATGCACCTCTCGCTGTTTCTTTTCAAAAAGTTTACCCGCTGACGCCTACGCACGAGCTGGCGCAGGCCATCTGTGTAGAAGCGCCGGACAGATCCAGCGGCAAGCGGATACAGCACATCCGCATCAAGTACGGCAGGACCGGCTTTATCCCTCTGAACGAACTGATGAAACGGGAAACGGCGTGACCGAGGTCACGCCGTTTCCCGTTGAAAACTCAAGGCTTTCAGGATCTCACGCAAATACTGTTTTTACAGGGTCCCAATTATGCCGGAGACAGCGGTTTTACTTGTACAGCAGTTTCGGCTACGCCGCAGGGCTGTTTATGTGGACCGAGCGGGACTCGTCGTCCCAGTACACCTCGAAGCCGGCAACGCCGGCCACGTCCCGCAGCTTCACGTAGTTGTTTTCATCGATAAGATAGGAGTTCAGCTCTACTTTTTCGCCGTCGGCGTAGATAAGAGGGGAGTTGGCAAGGGCGAGGGCCTGTCCGCCGCCGGAAATGCCAAGCTCCGTGCCCAGGGGCGTGTAGGCGGCGCCGGTGGACATTATAACGGCGTTTTCCCCCTCGTCGTAGGTAACCTCAAAGCTGCCGGGGGTATCGCTGAGCACATAGGCCAGATCCCGGAGACGGAAATAGTTGCTGTCATCTATAAGGTAGGCCGCTATGTTGGTGGGCTGGCCGTTTACATATATGTCGAATTCGCATGGGGAGACATACCGGTAGCCCTGTGACAGACGGCCGTCGATGTAGTTAAAACCGTATTTTATGAGCTTTACGGAGTCATAGTACCTGTTTGCGCCTGTGGAGGAGTGCATGGTGACCGTTATAATCCGGTGGCCGTCCTTTACGACCGAGGCGCAGAGGCAGGCCCCGGCGGCGTCGGTGGTGCCGGTTTTTATGCCGTCCGCCGTGCCGGGGAAATCGTATGTGTCACGGAGCAGGGAGTTTGTGGCGCTGAAGGTCCTGCCGTGGAAGCGGAATGTGGCTTTGGAGCTGTAATTTAAATAGTCCGGATAATCCTGTATGAGCCGGCAGGCAAGATATGCCATTGACCTTGGGGTAATGCTGTTGCGCTCCGAGCCGCCGAAGCAGTCGAAGTAATGCGCCTCAAGGCCAAGCTCGGCAGCCTTATCGTTCATAAGGACTAAAAAAGCCTCCTCGGAGCCTGAAATAAGCTCAGCAAGAGCCGTTGTGGCGGCACAGGCCGAGTAGCAGATAACGGCGGCCAGGATCTCATCCACCGTGTAGGAGGAATACTGGCTCAAAATTATGTTTGAATATTCAAAATTCCGTGAAAACTCCGCCACGCCGTCGCTTATGGGAACTGCGGTGTCCTTGGAGATAACGCCGGACTCCATAGCCTCGTAGACGAGATAGACCGTCATGACCTTCGTCATGCTGGCCGGCACAAGAGGGGTGTCGCCGTTATAGCTCCATATCTCCTGGCCGGTCTGGAAATCCAGAATAAAGGCCCCTCTTGAAGTAAGGGAGGGACCTGCGGCGTCTGCCGCGGAAAATGACGGCAAGATAGATACCGTCAGACTGAGGATTAAAATAAATGCCGTAAGCTTATGTATCTTTCTCTTCATTAATGTCCACCTGCCTGATGAAATGGGCTGCTCTTTTCTGTGAGGCCATCCTTCGCCATCATCGATTCCAGAACGTCGATATCCGAGGTGATGTCCAGCATATCAGCCTTAAAGAGCTGGTCAAGCTGCTGCTCAAAGCCTTTCACAAGGGTGTCGAGGATGTGCTCTATGCGGCTTTTTGTGCTGGCTATGTTCTCGCCGTCTATGCCCTGTTTTTCCATAGTGGCGTAGGAGTCCAGAAGCTTCAGGGTGGTGGGCAGATAATAGCTCATAAAGCTCTTTATCTGCGGGAGCTTTTCGGGCTTTTCTTCTACTGTTTTAAATATTTTCGCCGTTACATCCTCAATTCGGTAGATACGGCTGGACACATCCTCGTCCTTTATATCGTCGTTTAGGCGGCGTATCTCCCGGAGAATGGAGTCGTACTGGCTCTCATCCTGGGCGTGCTGCTGCGGCTGGGCCGTTTCGGGCTTTGCCTCTGGGGAGAGAATAAGCTCGGAGCTGCCGACGTCGATATACGCCGTGGGACCGAGAAGACCCTTATCCACCATAAGCTGCAAATCCTTATTGGCGGTGGAGACCGAGACGCCCACCGCCGAGGCGAGGTCCGGTATTGAGACGATTTTTTTGTCGCCGATAACGGCCAGATATTTTTTGTAGCGCTTTGTTTTCCTGCTGAAGGAGCCGCGGATGCCCAGGGCCGCTCCGCCGCCGATAATAAGGCCGGCGCTCTTTATAAGCTCCCAAATCGTGCTCCTGTCGAAAGCGTCAAGGCCCATCCAGTATATCCAGTCCAACGGCTCGGAGATAGCGGCCACTCCTGTTATTATAAGAACAATGCCGATGATGAGCAGAAGTATCTTCACCGACTTGTGGGGGTCCTGGAAAAGCTTGTTGACCGCAGCCTTGGCAGCGGCTTTGGAGGAGGCGGCGGCCTTGGGGGCTGCCGCGCGCTTTTTGGCAGAAGTGTCGGTTTTCGGGGCCTCCTGACTGGCTTCCGCCTTGGGCGGCTCCGACGCAGCGGCTTTCTCCAGCACAAGGGAGCGGGTTATATAGTTTATATACGCCCCGGAGCCCAGCATGCGGTTCTGCATCATTTCCTGGATTTCACGGATTGCCTCGGCCTCCGTGACTCCGGCTGCTGCTGCAAGAGTGGCTATAGGTACGGAGCCTGTGCTCCTGTAGGCGGCGATAATAGAGTTATATTTTTCATATCTGTGCTGCTTTGCATCGGTATTTCTTGACTGGGTGGAATTAAAAATCTTCCCCTTGTTTACTTTCCTGAGGAGCAGGAAAATACCCAGAGGCCAGAAAAAGGCGAAGCATCCGATAATAATTGCCCAGGAAATAAGCTCCACAATAGCGTCCTGGCCGCTGCCGCTGTTATTGAAATTGCCGTTGTAATTATAACTCATCTGTAATTTCTCCATCAAACGGATTACTTATCCAGACTTATATTATCCATCCCGTTTTCTTCAAATTCTTCGATGTATTCGTCTATTCTGTCCGCAAGCTCCGGGTAATTTTCCTGGTTTATATCCGGGTGATTCATATCCCTGAGGGCCAGCTCCTCCGCGAGGATTTCAAAAAACACCGTGTCCTCGTAGTCCATGATGGCCTCGTGTATGCCGCCCTCAACGTAGGCGTGGGAGGGCAGCACTTCGCCGCCCGTTATCTCAAAAAGGGAGTGGAGGCTTCTTTTTTTGGCGCATTGGGCAAATATCTTGCTCTCTACCTCGTCATAATCCTCCAGCCTGTCGCTGCCGCGTGTTGAATTCAATATCCAGTTGCCGATGTAAACCATATCCAGAAGACGCCGGAACTCCTTGTCGGAAAGCTCGATGTTCATAACGACCCTCCAATCTGAACTATATG
>CAZBUH010000127.1:0-4261 GCA_964495095.1 uncultured Oscillospiraceae bacterium
TTTAAATAACGTCCAGACCTCCGTCGGCTGTGACAACGTTGCCGGTGACCTTCCTGAAAGCGTCGGAGCACAGTGTCAGCACCACGTCCGCCACCTCCTGGGGCTGTCCGAATATGGGAGGCACGCCTCCGCCTCCCGCTCCGGCCTTTTCACCGTTTTTGCCGAAGGCCCTTTCAGACATGCCGGTGCCCAGCGTAGGCCCGGGGCAGACTACATTGCAGCGTATGCCCGTATCGCGGTTTTCCACAGCGGCGCTCTTGGTGAGCATTATAAGTCCGGCCTTTGCGGGGCCGTAGGCTCCGAAGTTCCCCATAGCCTTGAGTCCGGCGGTGGAGGCGGTATTCACGATAGAGCCGCCGCCCTGCTTTCTCATCTGCTTTATCTCGTGCTTCATGCAGAGGAACACGCCCTTGCAGTCCACGTCCATGACCCAGTCCCAGTCCTTTTCCGGCACCTCATGGAGGGGCAGGTTAAGTATCGTAACGCCGTCGGCTCCCACGCCTGCGTTATTGAAGGCGCAGTCGATGGAGCCGAAAGCGTCCACCGTGGCCTTTACGGCCGCTTCCACGTCGGCCTCCACCCTTACGTCGCACTTTATCCCAATGGCCCTGACGCCGTATTTTCCGGCTATCTCGTCTGCGGCGTTCTGTGCCTTTTCAAGGCTGCTGGAGGTTATTATGGCCAGATTCGCCCCCTCCGCCGCGAAAGCCTCCGCCGCGGCCTTGCCTATTCCGGAAGCGCCGCCTGTTATAAACGCAGTTTTTCCAACAAATCTCTTTTCCATATGAAATCTCCTTTACCTTATTCTTATGGCGGCGTGGAACGCCTCCTGATTCGCGTCCGCCAGCACTCTGCCGGAGGATACGCAGTCCCCCACCACAAAAACATTTTCCGGATATCTGGCCAAAAGCTCATCGGCAAGGCTCCTGTCCGGGTACACGCCCAGGGCCAGCACCGCCGTATCCGCCTCGCAGCGCCCGGACTGGGTCTCCACTCCGTACTCCGTAAAGGCCGTTATCCTCTCGCCGCCGACGCGCTTTACGCCGTATTTATCAAGCTGGTAGTTAAGCTCAATGTGGTTAAATACCGGCATCTCCGCAGCCCAGCTCTCCAGAGGGAGCATATCAATGACGGTGACGGATTTTCCCTCCATGCCCAGCATCACGGCGCACTCCAGCCCGGCGATACCGCCGCCGCATACGACGGCCTTTTCTCCCACCTGCACCCGGTGGTTTTCAACGTCCGACAGGGTCTTTACATTTTCCCCGTCTATGCCCGGTATATTGGGGTGTATGTATTTTGAACCGCAGGCCACTATGACGGCGTCCGGGTTTTCTTTCTCAACCATATCCGCCGTAACAGCCGTATTGAACAGTATCTTCGCGCCGCACTTTTCCGTCTGCCGGATATCCCACTCCCTGTACAGCCGCATATACTCCTTAAACGGCGCCACGGTGGCGTCGTTTAAAAGCCCGCCCAGTTTATCGCTCTTTTCATAAAGGGTCACCTGATGGCCCATGGCCGTAAGCGTCTGGGCCGCCATCATGCCGGCGGGGCCGCCTCCTATAACCATCACCCGCTTTTCCTCGCCGGGTTTTACAAGGGCCTTTAAATCCATTTGCCTGCCGAGAAGCGGATTTACGGCGCAGCGCATGCTGGTGCCGTAGTTATTTGCGTTTCCGCACCAGTCGCAGCGGGTGCAGGGGCGCACGTCCTCCGCCCTGCCCCTGACGGATTTGTGGATAAGGTCCCCGTCGGCCATATACGCCTTGGCCATCACCACTATATCCGCCTTGCCGGAGGCGATTATCTCCTCAGCCTCGCTGAGGGAGGTTATATTGCCCACAACGGCTACCGGCACATGGAGCCGCTTTTTCGCCTCGGCGGCGAAAGCCACATTGAGCTGGCGGCCCTTAAAATAAGTGGGGATGGTGCAGGTGGAGCCATAGTTGAAGAAGATATTGCCCCTGGACACATGTATTATATCGACAAATTCCTGGGCCTTCTCCATAAATTGCAGCGATTCCTCAAGCTGAAGGCCGTCCTCCGTGTCCTCCTGAGCGGAAACGCGGCACTCGATGACCATGTCCGGCACCGCCTCTCTCACCGCCCGCAGCACCTCCAGCGGAAAGCGCATACGGTTTTCCAGGCTTCCGCCGTACTCATCGGTCCTGTGGTTTGAAGCGGGGGATATAAACTGTGCCAGCAGGTTGTTGTGGGCGCAGTGTATCATGATTATTTTCAGTCCGGCCTTGCGGCACCTTACGGCGCAGTCCACGAACTGGTCCCGGATGTAATCCATATCCTGACGGTTCATTGGCTTTATATACCCCAGAGGCCCGCCGTTCAAGGGCACGTCCGACGGAGCCAGGGCCGGCACTTTCGGGTCGTGGCTGCTGCCCCGGCCGGCATGGGCAAGCTCTATGGACATCTCCGCGCCGTTTTCCCTGGCGGCCCTGACAATCTGCTCTATACCGTGGATGCACCTGTCGCTGGTCACATTGAGCTCGCATGTCCAGGCGGAGCTGTCGGTGTGAACTACAGGGGTGTTTCCGATGGTGAGATAACCCACTCCGGTCCTGGCCTGCCAGGCCACGTAATCCACCATCTCCTGGGTGACTTCCCCCTCCGGTGAGCATTTCAAAACCACCGTGGGCGAATACTCCAGCCGGTTTTTCAGAGTGACGCCCCTGAGCTTGAGCGGCTGAAACACATGGGGATATAAATTTGAAAGCATCTCGGTCATTCTCCCTTCACGTTTTTACTAAATTCTATATTACAGCCGTGTAAGTGAAAAAGCAAATGCCGATGGGGTAATCTGATATTCATTTCAGGTTATACGGTTTGCGAGGCCATCCACTTCTCTATGTCCATCTGCTCCTCCGCCATTTTCTCCCGCACGTACACGATAAACTTTATCGCGCCCGGAGAAAGGGGCCTGTCCCGGAGCCATGCCGCCTGTATCTCCGACCTGGGTATCGGCTCGGCTATGCGGTGGATGGTGAGGTCGGAAGCGCCGTACCGGCTCTGGAGCTGGTAAACGGAGGGCAGCGGGATTATAGCAGCCCCGGCGTCGGCCCGCAGCAATTTATTCAGCAGCAGCGAGTGCTCCACCTGATGGGTGATCCTGGGCGCTGCGCCGTACCTGGCGCACAGCGCCGTGAGCTGCCTGCCGCTCAGCCTGCTCTCGTCGCAGATAAAACCTATATCCGAAAGCTCCCTGAGGGACACCTTATCCGGCAGCCCGCGGCTTTTCTGGCATACAAGCACGCACTCGGCCGAGGACAGCACCTCCACCTGGAGATATTCGGAATTTATGGGCTGCATACTTAAGGCCAGCTCCACCGAGTGGTTTAAGAGATGCTTTTCAATATCCTCCGCAGGATGCCCATACTGGCGCACCGCTATTTCCGGGTATACCGCCGTGAAGCCTATGAGCATATCGGCAAGAAAATCCTCAGAGGAGCAGGTAAGCGCCAGCACATTGTTGTCCTGCCGGTAGAGCCGCCGTATGGACTCTATGCCGGAGTTAAGCTGGCTCATGGCAAGCTCCGCGCTGCCCAGGAATATTTTCCCGTATGTGTTGAGCCGGATTCCGTGGCTTTTCCTGTCGAACAGAGGCGCGCCCACCTCCTGCTCTAGCTTCGCTATGCTGCGGCTCAGCGCGGGCTGGGTAATGTGGAGGCTCTCCGCCGCCCGTGAAACGCTCCCCGCCGCGGCCACCGCTTTAAAATACTCAAGCTGATTAAATTCCATATTAATCCCCCATTCCGCGCCGGCCCGGGGCGATGGACGCACTGAACGGCAGCGCGGTTTTTTACGCCGCTTTCGGCCCGGCCTGTTATGATTTCAGTATAACATACCGCGCAAAAATGCACAAATGGCAATCGGGCGTATATTGGCCTAAATCACAAACTTTTTTTAATATAAAATTTTTCATTTGCGCTGTGTTTTTAAAAAATGATAGAATGAGTTTATCAAAAGGAGGTACTTTTCAATGAAGCGTATTACATCTGCCTGCCTGGAGCAGACCATACATTTTCAGCTCAAGGAGGAGCTGGGGCGCGAAACGGCCCTGGCTCAGGTTAAGGACGAGCTTGCCGCATACAAGGCCCAGCTTGATAAAAAACGTGTCCAATACAGGATAATAAGCGAGGAGATCCAAAAGGACGGCTCCATCCTTCTGAAAATAAAAAAGCAGTACAACACCTACAGCGTGGGAAACTATCTCGATTGACAGGCCCAAAAAGCTCCCGGGTTT
>CAZBUH010000128.1:0-4180 GCA_964495095.1 uncultured Oscillospiraceae bacterium
AGTTCCGCCACACCGGCGTATCATGTATGATATCATTAATACCCCGCCGTTGTCAAGGCGGGCGGGAAAATCTCCCTTTTTAAACTGCGGCAATTTCACCGGCCGCAGATTGAAATTCAAAACTGACCGTGATATGATTTAAATCACATTTTTCTTTCTAAAGACTGAATGTTAATATGTGTTGCTTGCCGCAACGGGCAGTTTTTTGTACAATAGCGGTAACGTCGTTGGACGTAACAGCTTAAAGAAAGCGGGGTTATCCTTAATGCTAAACGAAAACATTAAAGCGATTAGAAAATCAAAAGGACTTTCGCAGGAAGAACTTGCTGTCAAGTTGAATGTGGTGCGGCAAACAGTCTCAAAATGGGAAAAAGGCTTATCTGTTCCTGATTCCGATATGCTGCTCATCATATCGGAAGTCCTTGAAACACCTGTAAGCATTTTGCTGGGAGAAACTGCCGCTCCGCCGGCGGCTGATAATTTGAAAGCGATTTCTGAAAAATTGGAGGTTATCAATATGCAGCTTGCGCAAAGGAATATCATGAGGCGGAAAACGCTCCATTGGCTGTTTATCGCAGTGTGCGCGGTCATAGCAGCAGGTTTTGCGGCCTTAACAGCATTAAATAGTCCGTACTTGGGCTGGGATTACGGCGACCCGGAAACTGCTGTTATCGGCGTGGCTTTCCATGCGCTTGAATGGTTATTTGTCAGGTTGGCGCCGATAATCCTTATTGGGGCGATCGCCGGTATTTTTTTGACACGGAAGAAAATATAACAGCGGCATCAACGGTATTGGGGGCAGTGAAACATTCATTATCCGGGGGTTCCATGGCCGGAGCCCCCGGATATTTTATTCCCTATTTTACAAAAGGAGTGTAGGTATTGTCATTGTCCATCGTCTTATAAGGCTCCGGCCAGGGCACGGTATCTTTAGGCTTTTCCAGCACAGAGTAGGGCGTGTGCATGGGCCCCGGATCCGTAACGGGCGGGTTTTCACCCAAGGTGGGGGGCATGGCGTCCTTTAACTCGGGGGCTGTTATCCTGGCGTACTCCTCGGCGGCCCAGTTGGTGTAGTCCATCCTGCCCATTATATCAGGGCACACATGCTCATGGAGGTATTTCCACTGGCCGTCCTCGCAGACGAAATCAGAGCCGTACCGCTCCCAGAGCACATTGCAGTAGCGCTCGCCCTCCGGAGTAAGCCTGGAGTGGATTACGCCCGGGGTTATAAAGCTGCCTCTGGCGCTTTTCCCGTCCTCGGCCACCTCAATAACGTCGGTGACAAGCGTGTGGACGGAGGCCTCCATAAGAGGCCGCGGGTCTTTCCCGCCAACCTCCGGATATTTCTTGCACATTTCAAGCCAGTTTTCCATGGCCATGGCGTCATAGTGGGTGACGGAGCCGTACCACACCTGGTCAAACCCGCGCATACGCCCAAAGGCGTGCGCCCAGGAGCAGTCGTCGCTGTGGCTCCATATTTTGCCCCACTCGCTGGTGGCGTCCGCCCTGCCGTGGTAATAGGTGTGCAGGGCCTTTACGTTCTCCACCTCCTGGCTGGCGGCGGCGTTTCTTATCCTGTCGTGCAGCGTCACTGGTAATTCCTCCCTTCTTTCGCGCCGAAAGCAAAGCAGTCCGGCTCCTTATAGCCCTCGGGCCCGTAACCCATATCGCCGGTAAACGTCTCGTACTCCTCCGGCAGCGGCGGGTAATCGTCCCACCAGTTGAAGGTGGGGTCGTGAATAAGCTTCTTTACGGTAGGCTCACCGAATTCCACGGCCACAGGGTCTGTATCCCAGTCCACAAACGGGTCCCCCTTGCCGTAGTTCTCCCCGGCCTCCGACGTGAGGTCGTTTGCTATGACCATGTGCCAGATCTTCCAGCCGTCCTTTTCCTTTACAAGATCCACGGCTATTTTCTCCGGCATCCACAGTGCCTTAGCCGTGCCGTCGGGCAGGGCCTCGGTCTCCTGGGCTATGGAGTAGAACATGGCCCTGGCTGTCTTTCCGTCCCCGGCCAGCCGCACAAGCCCTGTTGTGGCCGGATGGCTTGAGAGACAGCCGGTGTGCAGCTCAGTTACCTCAGGAAAGTTTTTCCGTATCTCCGCAAGCTGCGCCCTTCTGTCCTTTTCGTGCTTTGCCACATAGTAGCCGCGTATGGCGTCCATACCCACATACCAGCCGGTATTTCTGCCGAAGGACGCCGTTTTCATGGTCTCGGGCTCCGAGACCCACAGCTCCTTAAGCTCCTTTTCACGCCACTCGTTTGCAAGATAGATATTCCGTTTATATATGACCTTTTTTATCTCCTCCACGTCCCAGACGCGGGATATAAGCTCACTGTCGGTGTATTCGCGCATAATGTACTCCCCTCCTTTAAGCGCCGTAGCTGAACGTATCAGCAAAGGTGCGGTACGGCTCCGGTATTTTCGGCGCCTCGGTGAGAGGGCGTCTGGGCGAATAATACTCCCGGAGCGTCTCCTTCCTCGTATAGGGAGGATATCTGAAATCCTTCAGAGGCGCAAATTCCGGCAGCTCCGGGTAAGGCTTCTGTGGCTTTCCCCAGCTCTGGCCGCAGAGGCTGTCCACGTCGTTTAAATACTGCATGTGCCAGATTTTCCAGCCATCAGCCTCACGGATGAAATCCACGGCGAAATAGCCCCAGGTCCAGTGGGCCACAGGGCCGCAGGACTCCACCTCGTTGTAGGCGCCCTGGCAGTACCAGAGGCCCTTGGCGGTCTTTCCGTCCCCGGCTATCTCAATTATAGGGCAGGCCATAGGCTTTACCTTGAACGGGCCTATGCCGCGGATATCCTCAGCGGTTTTTCCGCCCAGCCGCTCCGGGAAGCGCTTCTGCAAAATGGACGCCACAAGTGCGTTCCTCTCCGTGCAGGCGCCGTAATAACCCTTCACAGCGTCCTTGCCTATATACCATCCGTCGTTAAAGCCCAGGGAAACATCCTCCCCTGTGCTCCAGAACAGCCGGAACACGTCGTCCTCACGGTTTAAAATCACGCAGTTTGCGTATTTCCCCATGAGGTTTTTTATGTACCGCTGATCCTCCCATCGCCGGGTCAACTCCTCTGTTGTGTACATCTATTCTCTCCTTTCATATTTTAACAGGCCCGTTTTCGGCTGTGTATTCCCAGCCGCGGGCTGTTTTTTTTACGCTCAAATCACATCTTACGCTCTGTGAGGGATCCGGGTGGTCCTTCCAAAGTCCGTAAAGGGTCGGCAGGAACACCGGCCACCGGGACGCCTCGTACTCGCCGTGCTCGTTCATAGCCTCGCCTCCCGCGCTCTGGGGATTTTCGCCCCTTGCAAGGGCCTCCTTTACAAACTCGGGGGGCTCCGTGGCCCTTGTGTTCACAACGCTCAGGGTAATGTGGTTGGAGCCGCCTTCCGCCGCCTCCCACATGTGTATGGTGGAGTCGATAAGCTCGTCTTTGGAGTTAAAAACGCCCTCCATTATGACGTGCGAAAGGCATTCCTTAAGGGGGAAGTTCTCAAGCCCCATGCGGCGTATCTCCACACCGTTGCCGCCGAAAACCGGGATGCCCGGGCCCAGGGACTCGGATATCATATGGGCCGAATTCAAAAATCCGTATTCCGCCGGGGAGCGCACCCAGTTAAACCGCTTATGGGAGCCGGGCGCCCAAAGGTAGTAGCCCTTCTCCATGTTGGCCCAAAACCAGTCCAGCATCTCCGGCGTCACCCCCGGCAGAAAATGCTGGCTGCCTGGATTTAGCCGGATGCCCATTTCCACGGCCTTTTCCGTAAGCTCCGGCTCCGGTATGGGCGTTTTCGGCCTGGGCAGAGGCGTAAACTCCATAAGTGGCACATTGATATTTTCCTTAAAGGGCATATATGTCTGTCCCGCGTTGGGAATATATACGTTTTCCTGCAAAGCTCTTTCTCCTCTCCGCAATTTATTTAGCTGTATTGTATGATTATTGTACCATCTATTTATGAAATTTTCTTGTTTTTTCTCTTATTAAAAACAGAAAAAGTATTATATAAATTATATAGGATGCTCTAAAATTCACACCATGCTATATAAGCTCCATTGCCTCCGTAAAATCCCTTATGCTCATATCCGCCGCTTTTTCTATTTCCGGTCAGTCGGCGCTGTCGGCGCCGTCGTATACGGCCACGGTGTAAAAGCCCGCGCCCCCGGCGCTTTT
>CAZBUH010000129.1:0-4144 GCA_964495095.1 uncultured Oscillospiraceae bacterium
CAGGAAAATCGCTTTCTGTCGTTATTGTTCGGTATTGTTCGACATTAAGCCGCCCGGGCGGACGGCCCGCTGCTGCTCTCCGGCTATGCCGGCCAGCACGTCCTGGCGAACTTCCGGAGGCGGGATTATTACCCGCTGCTGGACAAGCTGGGAATAGAGCGCAAAACGCCTCACAGCACGCGCCATACCTACGCCAGTCGGGCCAGAAAGGCCGGGATGCCGCCTGAAATACTTCAAAAGATTTTGGAACATGCCGATTACAGCACTACGGCAAATATCTATGTGCATACCGATATTGAAGAGCTTGTAAAAGCCGTGGAGGCTTAACGGTTACTTGCGCGTTACTAACAAATAATTTTCAGCCGCTGTTTTTTCGAAAAAGCAAAATCCCCGGAAAGCCTTGTGTCCCAAGGCTTTCCGGGGATTTTTGTCTGGTGGACGATACAAGACTCGAACTTGTGACCTCCCGCACGTCAAGCGGATGCGCTACCAGCTGCGCTAATCGTCCATGTCAACAAAGGTCATTTTACAACACAGTACGCTTGTTTGTCAACACATTTCTGAAAAGTTGGCGCGAAAAATTCTGTGGGACAGGAGCGCCCTTTGCACTATTGCCGGAACTTCACGGAGTTCTCCGGCGTGTGCTGCTCAAAGCCATAGGCGCAGTATTACAAGTGTTTTACTCTGTTGCGTATTTCCATTCCTCCATGTCATGCCGCCGGAAGCCGTTTCAGGCTCCTTTGCCAGCCGATACAGGACGGCAGACAGCATACCGCAGGTCATATCGCTTGCCCGATTCAACTCTTTCAGGCCGGTTACATTTACCTGTACCTCTATCGCTTATCATCCCCCCGGCGCTGGGCTGCTCTAAAAGACCTTCCAAAGTACAATTAAGGGCCTTCGTCAACTGTAATATTGTCGCGCCTCTTGGGGTATTTACGCCATTTTCCCACATGGCAGCTAATGTTGCAAATTACACTAAAGAAGCTTCGGGAATCTGCCGGTCTATCTCAAGCCGCATTAGGGAATAAAATTGGAGTTCGTCAATCCACTATAGGCGGAGTCCGCGAGGACGCAGCTCCCGGCGGGGCGGATTCGTAGATGAAGCAGGAAGTTTCTCCATCGATGGGGAGGTCTTGAAATTTGGCAGTTCCGGCAGCATCAGCAACAGCATATTTTGGGAATTTATCGCTTGTTGTACCGCTGCTGACAAGTGTAAATTCCGAGTCCTCAAGCGCAACGTCTGCCGTGTCGGTTTTGCTGATTTGGACCTCGGCGCGCTCGGCTGCCTCATAAACAGCCGCGTACAGTGCGGGAGGCACACGCGGGCCGTTCTTGTACATGCTCATAAGGATCTCGATGTCCTCTAATCGGACGCCCTTGCTGCCGCCGCAATGGATGATTTCGTTTTCACCGATATAGATAATAACGTGCCGGCAGTGTTCAGCCCCTGTTTGCCTCCATCCATGTCCGGATACCGGTAATGGAGCCCGGGCGGGAAATTACGTCCATCGGCTGCCGATATTTCCGGGCGCAATTTCACAGGTGTCTGCTGTAGGCCGTCCTGTCTCCCCATTGCGTCCAAAAGCCACCTGCGCATCCGGGCGGAGGAAATGATGTGCGTTTTCGAGCTTAACGCTGCCTCGCTTGCCCTTTCCGTGAATTGACAGCCCCCGCCATGAGCATGTATAATTAAGCTGACGGGAAGCGAACACCGTCAGCTTAAGAAAAAACAAGGAGACTTGAAATGTCCAAAAAAATTATTGCAGTTTTCCTCTGCCTTGCCCTGATGTCCTCGGCTTTTTCCGGCTGCGGGCTTGCCGACCTGTTCCGCGGTTCCGGGAGCAAGGTAAACCCGGAGGCCGCCGTATCCGGAAAGCACTTTGACTCCGTCTGGCGGGGGGACGTGGACTTTAACGATATGGAATACGTCCACTACGATTTGGATTGGTTTTCCGAGTACACCGACCCAATCTACGGCCTGGCCGAAAACGGCGGCAGCAGCAGCGATTTTAAAAACGCCGACTACGACCTGCTGGACGAGCTCTATTATGTGCACACCATGTATATACTGGCGGACCTTAAATACACGGAGGATCCCAGCGATGATGAGGCCGCCCAAGAATACCTCTACATGGACGAGACCTTTTACGGCGCAAACAGCCAGTACTGGGAGGCCATGCACGCCATGGCCGTTTCGGAGTATTCGTCCCTGATGGAGGTGGGGTACGCCGGCTGGCAGATATCATATTTTGCCGACTACGAGCCGTCCGGCAGCTGGGACGAGGACACCGGCGCACAGAGCAGGCTTATTCAGGAGTATTACTCCCTTATCGCCCAGGAGGAAGTGGACTACGACCGGGTTGCCCAGGTGTTCGTGGAGCTTGTAAACTGCCGCCGGCAGCAGGCCGCCGATTTGGGCTATGACAGCTACGCCGATTACGCCTATGAAAATATCTACGCGAAAAACTACACCCCGGAGGACGCTCAGAGCATATGGTACGCCGCGAAAAACTGCTTTGCCCCCATTATCGCGGAGTACGGCGAGGCCATAAGCAGCAAGGCACTTGACGTCCACCTCTCCGGCTCCGTGGACTGCTCTCCCGACAGTATATACGCCGCCATGGAATCGGTGCTGCCCCGGATATCCGGCGAGCTCTATGACGCGTACAAATACATGCGGGAATATAACCTCTGCAATATAGAGCCCAGCGCCAAAAAATCAAACACAGGATTTACAGCGCGGCTCTACTACTATAACGAGCCGTACGTGATGAACAACCCCTCCGGCACCTATTTTGACTACTCGGACACCTTCCACGAATTTGGGCATTTTGTAAACTCCTTCTATACCGTCGGCGATCTTATCTTCGGCATAGACGACAACGATTTGAGCGAGCTCCAGTCCCAGGGCATGGAGATAATGTTCCTCAATTTTTACGATGATATTTTCGGCGCGGAAAACGGCGAGGCTCTCCGCTCCGGCATACTCATGAATATCCTGTACAGCGTGGTTGACGGCGCAATGTACGACGAGTTCCTCCAGCGCGTCTACAGCGAGGACGGGCTTACCGCCCAGCGCGCCGCCGAAATATTCGACGAGGTGTATTTCAGCTACGGCTGCACGGAGTATGAGGGCTATGAGCACGAGTGGATGGACGTGTCCCACAATTTCGAGTACCCGTTTTACTATATAAGCTACGCCGTCTCCGCCATACCGGCTCTTGAGCTTTACGTCATGTCCCTGGACTCCTTTGAAAGCGCCGCCCAAGCATATGTTGACGTGGCGGCCATGGACTGCGAATACTATTATTTTGACGAAGCCCTTCAGGAGGCGGGACTCTCCGACGTTTTCGACATTGAGAGCTGCCGCAGGATTGCCCGGGGCGTCGCCGGGAGCCTGGACCCGGATTTCCGTTCCTTCACCCCGGAGCTTCTGCCGGGCGCCGGCGGGCGTCAGGAGGCCGCATGAAAATGGCCGAAAGATTTGCCGGCGGGATATCTTATGTGCTCACCCGGAAAAGAGTCAAAAACATCAATCTGCGGATAACCCCCCAGGGCCAGGTCTCCGTCTCCGCGCCATATGGCGTCCCTGCGGAGTATATTGACGGCTTTGTGGCGAAAAAGCGTGAATTTATCCTGTCCGCCCTGGCCAGGGCGGAGGCCCGGGCCCGGCGCAGGGAACGCGGCGGCGCGTGGGTGTTCGGCGCTCAAAAGACGGTGTCGTTCCTTAAGGGCACGGCAAGGTCCTCCCGTATTAACGGCGGCGTAATATACATATACTGCCGCGACCCGGAGGACGAAAGCTCCAGACAGCGGGCCTTTTCCGCCTTTTGGAAAAGCCTCTGCCTCCAGGTCTGCACCGAAAAGGCAAGAAAGCTCTATCCCCTTTTCCGGCCGCTGGGGGTGGATTTCCCGGAGATACGGGTAAAAAATATGAAAAGCCGCTGGGGCTCCTGCACACCCTCAAAAAACACGGTTACCTTCAGCACCGGCCTTCTCGAAGCGCCGGAGGAGTGCGTGGACTACGTGGTGCTCCACGAATTTTGCCATTTTATCTGCCCAAACCACTCCCCGGATTTTTACAGGCTGGTGGGGAGCCTTATGCCCGACTGGAAGCGCAGACAGGATATCCTGCGCGGAT
>CAZBUH010000130.1:0-4043 GCA_964495095.1 uncultured Oscillospiraceae bacterium
TGCTTGCTTGCTTGCTTGCTTGCTTGCTTGCTTGCTTGCTTGCTTGCTTGCTAAAGCGTATCGCTTCTGTCACTTCCTGTCAACCCCTTTTCGGTAATTTCTTCACTTTTTTGAAAAAAAGGCTACTACAATCCCATTTTCATTTTATATAGAAGATTATACTACGGAACCGATGGCATGTCAATAAAGCAAACCGGTTTTCCTGTCATTTTTCTCAAGCTGCTGTCTGTACAATAATCGAGCCCCCTTTGCTTGATGTGCCTTCACTGTATCCTGGAAGGTGCCGGATCGCGAATGCGCGGATAAGCTTTTTAAAAAGAGACAGCGAGAGGCACATTTCTGTACTTCTCGCTGTCTCTTGCCCTTGCCGCGTCCACAGGTGCAATTCTCAAATTACTTCCTGTCGGAGCGCAGCAGGACGCCGCCTTTTCATATTTTCTGAAATCAGATGGCCAGGAAGAACTTTATAAGGAATATTGCGGAAAGCACATATGTAAGTACGGAGACTTCCTTTGCCTTTCCGGTAAAGAGCTTGATGACCGTGTAGGTGATAAGCGCAAGGCCGATGCCATGTCCTATGGAGCCGGAGATGGGCATCGCAAGGAGCATGATGAACACAGGGGCGGAGACGCTTATATCATCGAGGTCCAGGTTCTTAAGCCCGCTGAGCATCAGGATGCCCACATAGATAAGAGCCGAGGATGTGGCCGCCGCAGGGATTATGGCGGCAATGGGGGAGATGAACATGCAGGCCAGGAACAGGATACCGGTGGTCAGGGAGGTAAGGCCGGTGCGGCCGCCGGCCTCAACGCCGGAGGCGGACTCCACAAACGTGGTGACGGTGGAGGTGCCTGTGCAGGCGCCTACAACGGTGCCGACGGCGTCGGAGAGCAGTGTCTCGCGCATCTTGGGCATGCTGCCGTCCTTATCCACCATTTTTGCCCTGTTGGCAGTGGCGATAACGGTGCCGATGGTATCAAACATATCAATTATGCAGAAGGTGATGATAAGCAATACGACCGTTGCCCAGCCGATAGAGAACAGGGTCTGGAAATCGAACTTGAAGAGCGTCGTCTTTGCCATATCGGCGAAGGGGGGCAGCCAGTTGGCGCCGGACAGAGCCGCGAATGGGTTTGTTTTCAGGAATATGGCCTCGCCGGCCCAGTAAACCACGGAGGCAACCAGCATACCGATAAGGACGGAGGCTTTTACCTTCTTGTGGGCCAGTATGATAATAACGAAAAGGCCGATGAACATGGTCGCTACGGTGAGAACCATAGCGGGCCAATACTCGCCCAGGGCCTCCTTAATAGTGCCGGCAGAGAGGGCGCCGAAGAAATCCCTCATAACATATGTGTCGGCAGCGGCGCCTACGCCGGCGTTGGAGCCGAAGCCGATATTCATAAGCATAAGGCCGATGCCGGGGCCGATGCCGAGGCGGACGCCCACCGGGATGGCCTTAACTATTTTCTCACGGATATTAAAAATGGAAAGGCCCAGGAACACGATGCCCTCGATGAGGATTATGCATAGACCGGCCTGAAGTCCGGCCAGATAGGTGCATCCCGCGGCGCCGGCTATCTGGGCTATGACTATTGCGAAATAGGAGTTAAGTCCCATGCCCGGCGCAAGGGCGAAGGGCTTATTCGCCAGAAACGCCATACAGAACATGGCTATCGCCGAAGCAAGGCAGGTGGCCATAAACACGCCGTTCCAGGCCGCAGCGGCGTCATCGCCGAAGCTGCCAAACGCACCCTGGCCGAAGCCGACGATAAGGTTCGGGTTCAGGGCGATGATATAGGCCATCGTCATGAACGTGGTAAGGCCGGCGACGATTTCCGTGCGCACGGTAGTACCGTTTTGCTTGAGCTTGAAGATTTTCTCCATATATTCCCCTCCAAATCTTTTTTTCCGGCATCTCCCGCACGCACAACCTGAAAACAAATAACGCGGCAAACCGAAGTTCCCGCATCCATATGGTCTTACAGTTGTTGGACAGGCCAAAAGCAGATACCCGAAGCCCCTTTTGCCGCGAGCATACCGAAATCATAAAGCTATATATGGATATTACCACATCCTTCAGCAAAATTCTACTGCTTTTTTTAAATTTACGGAATTTTTTAAATTGACTTTATATTTTGCCGATAATATAATTTTTTTACAGTAATAAAAATCGAAAGCTAAAATTTTCAAGGGGGAATTTTTGTGCTTAATGAGCTTATCCGGGCCGCGAAGAAGGAAAGCAGGGCGGAGCTGGTGCTGAAAAACGGCAGCTTTGTAAATGTCTTTACGGGAAAAATAGAAAAAGGCGACATTGCCGTTACAGACGGCAAAATTGTCGGCACCGGCAGCTACGGGGGCTTAAAGGAGATAGATATATCCGGCCTCACGGTGCTGCCCGGATACATTGACGGGCATGTCCACATTGAAAGCTCTCAGCTCTCTCCAGAGGAGTTTGCAAAGCTCGTAGTGCCGAGAGGCACCACCACGGTGATAGCCGACCCCCACGAGATAACAAACGTCTGCGGCATGAAGGGCGCGGAGTATATAGCGAAGGCCAGCGAAAATGTGCCCCTGGACGTAAAGGTGCAGCTTCCAAGCTGCGTCCCGGCCACCCCGTTTGAGACAAGCGGCGCCGTGCTGTCGGGGAAGGACGTGGAGGAGAACATAAATAACAGCTATATTTTCGGCCTCGGTGAATTCATGAATTACCCCGGCGTCATCGGCGCAGACGGCGACGCCCTGCGCAAGCTCCAGGCCGCCCACGACGCGGGAAAGATAATCGATGGGCACGCCCCGGCCATCACCGGCTATGACCTCAACGCCTACCTCTGCGGCGGTATTTCCACTGACCACGAGTGCATAACCTCCGGGGAGATTGACGAAAAAATATCCAAGGGCCTCTACTGCCACCTGCGCCACGGCTCCTCCACACGGAATCTCGTGAGCAACAGCAGGGCCGTAAACGCCGCCAATATGCGCCGCTTTATTATGTGCACCGACGACCGGCACGCGGCGGACCTTAAAGCCAAGGGCCATATAGACGACGCCCTGCGCACCGCCGTAAAGGGCGGCCTGGACCCCATCTGGGCCGTGACCATCGCCACCCTGAACGTGGCCGAGTGCTACGGGCTTAAATGGCGGGGCGCCATAGCGCCCTTTTACGACGCCGACCTTGTGGTTGTGGACAATTTGCAGGACTTCAACGCAAAATACGTCTTTAAAAACGGCGTTCTGGCGGCTCAGGACGGAAAGGCGCTTTTCGACACCTCCCGCCGCTATCTGCCCGACGACGTGCTGAACACGGTGCATCTGGACCCGGTAAAGGCCGATGATTTTAAGCTGAAGCTCACCGGCGAAAAAGCCCATGTAATGCAGATAGTGCCGGATAATGTTGTCACCCGTGACGTGATACGGCAGGTAAAGAGCCGCGGCGGGGATGTGGACATAAAGGGCACCGGAATCCTGAAGCTGGCGGTGGTGGAGCGGCACAGGCACACCGGCAATATCGGCAAGGGGCTGCTGGAGGGCTACGGTTTTTCCGGCGGCGCCATCGGCATCACCATCTCCCACGACTCCCACAACATAATACTCCTCGGCGACGACAACGAGGCCATGGCAAAGGCCGCAAACCGCCTCAAGGAGATAGGCGGCGGCATGGTGCTTGTGCACGGCGGGGATATAGACAGCGTAACCCTTGATATCGGCGGCCTTATGTCCAGCCGGGACGCGGATACACTGCAAAAAGAGAGCGCGGATATAATCGAAAAGGCCTATCAGGCCGGCGTTGACAGGAAGCTGGAGGCATTTATGAGCCTGGCATTTCTGTCCCTGGCGGTTATACCCGATATCAAGGTCACGGATATGGGCGTTTTCGACGTCAACAAATTCCAGCTTATTGATATAAACGCATAAAAGTCATTTTAAAAAGGGCGGGGGAGCGGTGAATCACCGCTCCCCCGCTATTGGAAACCTCACGCATACTGTCGTTCCCTCTCCTGTTTCGCTTTTTAAATCTATCGACGCGCCCAGGTACCGGACGG
>CAZBUH010000131.1:0-4026 GCA_964495095.1 uncultured Oscillospiraceae bacterium
CCGACCACATCAAGCCCTGGAGCAAGGGCGGCCATACCACCCCGGACAACTGCCAGATGCTGTGCCGGGACGACAATCTGAAAAAGGGAGCGCAGCAGCTTTAAAGCCCGAAGACGGTGCTGTGACCTGCGGCATTTCCGGAAAGGCACTAAGCGATACATTCTGACTTTCTGCTTCCTACCCTGACCGCCTCCCGAAAAAGAAAAAGCACCGACTGAGCAATCAGCCGGTGCTTTGTTATGCTATGTAAAGCCTGTCCTTCATCAGCCGGACGCCGCTGCCCGTTTTCCGATCCCGCCAAACAGAATGCCGTGATCCGTAATTTCTTATGGATCGCTGTCTTACGGGCACTCCGTTAAAGCGGGGCAGTTTCGGCATATGCTTGATGTTACGCCTCAGTTTTTTCCTCGACCTCAGCGGGAGGGGTCCCCTGGACCTTTTTCGCGGCGTTTGCGGAAGCGCGGGTCTGGAGGGTGTCGATAGTGACGGCCGCCAGCAGGGCGATGCCCAGGACAACGTACTTCCAATACTGGTTTATGTTGAGGAAGCTCATGCCGTAGTCCAGCACGCCGATAATGAGCACGCCGATGACCATGTTGCTCATTTTACCGCCGCCGCCGCCCATTTTTATGCCGCCCAGCATCGCGCCGGCCATAACGGTGAATTCAGCGCCTATTCCCAGGCCCTGGTTGACGGCGCCGCCGGTGGTGCCAACGTTTACTATCTGGCCCACGCCGAAAAACAGGCCGGCCAGGGCGAAAATAAGGATTCTCATTTTGCCCACGGATACGCCGGACAGGGCGACAGCGTCGGGGTTGGAGCCGAGGGCGTAGACGTTGCGGCCAAAATAGGTCTTATTCAAAATAAACGAGCCTATCAAAACCGCCGCTATCATGACAAGAACGCCTGTTTTAAGAGCGCCGGAGCCGATATGGATATTGAAGCCGCCGATGTTCTTAAGGGCGTTGGAGACGTATATGGTTTTGCTGATACCGCCGGTGAGCAGGTATGTGGCGCCGTTTAAAATGTACTGGGTGCCGAGGGTGATGATAAAGGGGAAAACCTTCAGCCAGGAGTACATGGCGCCGTTGAAGGCGGAGAGAAGCACGGCCAGAAGTATGCCGCAGATAATGGCCACCACAAAGTTTGAGGAATTCTCAACAATGGACATGACCATGCCGACAGTGGAGATAAGGAAGCCTGTACTGAGGTCCATGCCTCCGCCCAGCATAATAAATGTGATGCCGACGCCGAGGATAACGAGATAGGCGTTCTGATTGAGCATTGTCAGCAGGTTTTGGAAATTGAAAAAGTTGCGGCCCGCGACCGTGGGGCCGAGGACGCTGAACAGGGCTATCAGGACGATAAGCACCAGCAGCATCAGGTAATCTTTAAGATGCAGATGTAAAGAAAAGCTCTTTTTCATAAATCAAGCCCCCATTTTTTCTTTGTCACGATTGCCGGAGGAAGCCATGTCCAGGATGCGCTCCTGGGAGAACTGCTCCTTTGTAAGCTCCCCTGCGAGACATTTTTCACCGAAAACAACAATGCGGTCGGACATGCCCAGCAGCTCTTCCATATCGGAGGTGACCATAATGACGCATTTGCCCTCCTCGCACAGGCCGTTCATAAGCTCGTATATTTCATATTTCGCGCCTACGTCTATGCCGCGGGTGGGCTCGTCAAAAATTACTATGTCGGACTGGGTGGCGAGGGCCTTGCCCACGACCACCTTCTGCTGGTTTCCGCCCGAAAGCGTCATGACCTTGGTGTTTTTAAGGTCAGGAGCTTTTATGCGCATGGATTTCCCGTAGTAATCGGCGATTTCCGCCTCCTTTTTATTGTCTACAACGCCGCCGTGGGATATCTTTTTCAGCACGTTGTAAACGATGTTCCAGGATATGGTCTCGCCTAAAAAGCACCCTTCGCGCTTTCTGTCCTCGGGGATAAGGCATATGCCGTATTTGTGCATGGCGTCGTAGGGGGATTTTATATCCGCAGGCTTGCCGTGGACGTATATCTCGCCCCACTGCTTCTGCTCCGCGCCGAAAATAACCTTCATTATCTCCGTGCGCCCTGCGCCAACGAGGCCGGAAATACCGAGTATCTCGCCGCTGTGGGCCTTGAAGGAGATGTTTTTTACGCCGTTTCCCGTGAGGTTTTTAATCTCCAGGGCCACCTCGCCGATTTTCGCGTCCCGGGGAGGGAAGGTGGCAGTCATCTCACGGCCAACCATGTGCTTTATAAGCTCGGTTCTGTTGGTGTCGGCGGTGTTGAGGGTGGTTATGTACTCGCCGTCCCGGAGGATGGACACCCTGTCGGTAAGCTCAAAAACCTCGTCCAGCCGGTGGGAGATAAATATTATGGCGACGCCGTCAGCCTTCAGCTTGCGGACGATGCGGAAAAGTATCTCCACCTCCGCCACGGAGAGCGGGGCGGTGGGCTCATCCAGGATAAGGATGCGCGCGTTTTTAGATACGGCCTTGGCTATCTCAACTATCTGCATGTGGCCGGGCGTCAAATCGCGCACAAGAGTGTTGGGGTTGATATCAACGCCGAAGTCGTCAAAAATGTCCTTGGCGATTTTGGCCATTTTTTTCTGGTTAACAAGCCTGCCCTGCTTTTCGCCGTAGCAGATGTTCTCCGCAGCGGAGAGCACGTCTATAAGGTTGAATTCCTGATATATACATTCGACACCGTGCTTACGGGCCAGAAGGGGGGTCATGGCGCTGTATGTGTCGCCGTCCACGGTTATAGTGCCGCCGTCAGGCGTTATGGCGCCTGTGATGGTTTTTATAAAGGTGGATTTTCCGGCTCCGTTTTCACCGATAAGGGCGTGGACCTCGCCGGGGTAGAAGTCTATGGATACTTTATTCAGCGCTACCACGCCGGGATAGAGCTTCATAATATCCTTAAGGGACAGAATGGGCTGCTTATCCAAAAAACGCGCCTCCAATCTTTGGGTTTTGAGTAAATGGGCGGCGCGAGGCTATCTCGCGCCGCCCCTGATTCGTGCTTTTTGAAATTTGCGGGTTACGGATTATTTTTTGTACTCAGCGGCGGGGTTTTCATCGCCCATGGACCAGGTGGCGGAGAAGCCGTCAACCGTCACGGCGGTGATGGTGTCATAGTAGGTGCCGCCGTAGCCGCCGATGTCGGGGTCGTCCCAGGCTGTGCTGAGGCCGCAGGCGGTCAGCAGGCAGTCGGCCAGGTGGGCGCCGGTGAGGATAGGCGGGATAATGACAGACGCGCCGGGGTTGATTTGCTCGGAGAAGGCTGCCAGTGCCTCATAGGAGTTGCCGAGCTGCTCGGCAGCCACGTCATTGGGCAGGGCGGCGTCGCCGTAAGTGGCATAGCCTTTGATAGCGGTGGAGGAGGGGTCGGCTACAGCGTCCTCATAGAGGCCGGTAAAGGTGGTATCCTCGGCGTAGCAGGGGATGACGCAGTAGTCGGCCAAATCGCCGCCGGTCTGCTCGCAGTAGTCAGCGATGGCGTTGGCTATGCCCATGGCCTCCTCAGGCTCGTAGGCGATGAACAGATGGCAGTCGGGGTTGGCGTTCAAAACGGTCTGAGCGTTGTTGAAGGCGGTGTTCAGAGCGCCGTCGCCGTAGGAAGTGGTCTCGGACACCAGCGTCAGGATGTCGGATTTCTCCACAGTGCCCTTCATGGCGTTGGAGCGGTATACGCCGTCAGCGATGTCGTAATAGGTGTCGATGGCGATTTCATACTTGCCGTCGGCGTTCTTGGGAACGTTGGCGCCGGAGTTCTGCACCCAGTATTCGGCGGCCTGGACGGCGTACATGCCGGTGATTTCATAAGCTGTGTAAACGCAGCCGGCGATGGTGTAATCAGTGGGCTGGGCGCCGAGATAGCACACGGCGATGCCATTGGAGATGGCCTGTTCCACAACGTCCTTGAGCATCTCAACGCTCATGGCGGCTATCATAAGGCAGCCAACGTTGCCGGCGGCGATGGCCTGCTCAACGAACTGGACCTGGTTGCCGGGGTTGCCCTGGGCGTCCTTCT
>CAZBUH010000132.1:0-4025 GCA_964495095.1 uncultured Oscillospiraceae bacterium
TGGAGATTAAGGTGCTTAAAGAATAAATATACATAAAGTAAAAGCGGCAGAGATTATCCTCTGCCGCTTTTTTACAGCATATCCTCGATTATACCGCACTCCGCCGCGTTTTCCCTGACGATATCACCGAAAAGACGGGCCGCGGGGTTTACATTGCTCTGCTGCCAGGCCACGGCCCGGAGTATGGAGGTGTCCAGCTCGTCCAACGGTATGGAAACCACAGAGCGCTCATTTTCCAGCGTGGCTGTCGGCAGAACAGATAAGGCCGAACCCGACGCCACCGACAGCAGCACGGATTTAACGCTGTCCGGACGGCTTACAATTTTAGGCTCAAAATGGAATGCGCGGAATACATCGATTATCTCCATATATAAAATCGGGTCCGCGCTCTCGGACAAAAGCGAAAATCTGGCGTCCTGTATGTCGCTCAGGCTTTTTATGTCCGTGTTATTCGGAGCCGCGATACTGAGAGTGTCCGCGCCGGTGATGATGTAATCCATGTTCCCGGCTTCAGGCAGCATGTCTCTGTAGATAAAGTGAAAATCATACGACGGATCCTGCAGCGCCTCCAGTCTGGCCGAGCCGGACATTACGGAGATGTCCGTTATCACATCCGGATAATTTTTATTAAACCGGGCGAGGCATTTTGTCAGAAATGGGTCTGCCGTCTCGCCGCAGACTATGGAGATGCGCCCGGCCCCGCCGCCTTTTAGCTGGGATATGACGGACTGGGCCTTTTCCGACGCCTCCACAATCTCCCGCGCGTAGGGCAGAAACGCACGGCCCTCGGCGGTGAGGGAAACCTCCCGTTTTGTGCGGGTAAAAAGCTGCGCATCAAGCTGGGCCTCCAGATCCCCAATCCTGCGGCTCATGGTGGATTGGGACACGCCGCACCGCCGGGCGCTTTCGGAGAAATTCAGTATCTGCGTAAGTGAGAGAAAATATCTAAGCTGTTCGATATCCAAAAATGCCGCCTCCAGTATTGACATCACGTAGTAAAATATGCTATAATCCGATTATAACATAAGTTGATGCAAAAAGCAAATAGTAAATGACGGAAATTTCAAATTTTAAATTATTGATGGAGAGGAGCCATATGGAGAAAATCGTCATTACCGGAATGGGCGCGGTGACGCCCCTGGGGATAGGCGTTAATGGATATTGGGAAAATCTTGTCTCCGGAAAATGCGGCGTCGGCAGAATAACCAGATTTGACGCCTCCGAGCTTGCAGTGCAGATAGCAGCGGAGGTTAAGGACATGAATCCCGCCGATTTTCTGCCGAAGCAGCTTATACGTGAGACCGACCTGTTCATGCAGTTTGCGTACATTGCGGCAAACGAGGCGTTGGCCGGGCATGACGTGGAGCCGGAAAGCACCGGAATTGTAATGGGCACTGCCATGAACGGCATCTCGACAACAGCAGCGACACAGGAGGCGCTGAGCACGGCGTCCCACAAAAAGGTGGGGCCGCGCTTTATCCCGAAGATACTGGGCAACGTGGCCGCTGCACAGATTGCCATGGCCCACAATATCCGCGGACCAAGCTACACGCTGAATACAGCCTGCTCGTCCGGCGGGGACGCGGTGTCGATGGCAATGCTGCTTCTAAGGGCGGGAAAAGCCAAGGCTGTTCTGGCTGTCGGCGCGGAATCCATACTTTGCCCCCTTGTTATTTACTCACTGTCCAATGCCCACGCACTTTCCAGAAGAAACGGCGAGCCGGAAAAGGCCAGCCGCCCATTCGACGCGGACCGGGACGGCTTTGTTATTGGAGAAGGGGGCGGAGCGCTGCTGCTGGAAACAGAGAGCCACGCTTTGGCACGGGGCGCGAAGATACTGGGCCAAATCCTCGGAAGCGCCAATAACAACGACGCATACCATGTGACCGCTCCCAGGCCCGACGGCTGCCAGGCGGCCGCCTGTATGCGTGAGGCTGTGGCCGACGCGGGGCTGCTGCCCCGTGATATAGATTATATAAACGCCCACGGCACGAGCACTATTGTGGGAGACGCGGCGGAGGCCGCCGCAATAAATGAAGTTTTTGGGGAGCAGGGACCCTATGTAAGCTCCACAAAGGGGGCCACCGGGCACATGATGGGCGCCGGGGGCATAACCGAGCTGATAGCCTGCGTAAAGGCCATAGAAACCGGCATGATTCCGCCGACCATACATCTGGATAAGCCGGATGAGGGATGCAGCCTGAATCATGTGGCAAATAGGGCGATGCAGAAGGAGATAAATACGGCCATGTCCAACGCCTTCGGCTTTGGCGGGCAGAATTCCTGCGTTGTAGTGGGAAAATATTGAGGAGGAAAAATTATGGAGTTTACTTATGACATAACCATGTTTAAGGAGATATTTGAGTCGGAATTTACCTGGCTCAACGGTTTTATGCGCAATGTCCGGCGCTTTGGAGACAAAACCGCCATGTTTGACCCCTTAAGGGATGCCAGTTGGAGCTATGAGCAGCTTAACCGGGATGTAAACCGGCTGGCAAATGCCCTTAAAAAGGACGGAGTCGGCAGGGGAGACGTGGTTATGTACCAGCTTCTCAACTCGCCGGAATTTGCCTTCTGCTATATAGCCCCCCAGAAGCTTTGCGGCATAAACAGCCCGGGTAACTACAACCTGGCACCGGGCGAGACGGCGAAGATTTTGGAGCACAACAGGCCGAAGGTGTATATATACGATTCCGAAATCAGGGACATGGCCCTTAAGGCGCTGGAGCTTTCGTCCTACAGGCCCGTCCGGGTGGTTATGGTGGATTACGCGGGAAAGGTCGGAACTGCACCGGAGGGGCATGTGCTGTTTTCTGACTATGTAAAAGACATGCCGGATACAGAGCCGGAAATGGGATGCACCCCCAACATATACGACGAGTGTACCCGCTTTTATACCTCAGGCACCACGAGCCTTCCAAAGGGCGTCCCGGTAAATAATATAAACGAGGTCCTCTCCGCCCACGATGTTATGATGCACTTTCCGCTGAACTCTACGGATAAGACAATGAACATGACACCGTGGTTTCACCGCGGCGGCCTCCACTCCGGCGGCCTGACGCCCACCTTCTACGCTGGAGGCGAAGTGGTGGTGCTCCGCAGCTTTAACCCCAGGACGTGCCTTAAATACGCCGCCCAATACGGCATAACCTTCCTTATTGGCGCGCCGTCGGTTTTGGTGATGCTTGCAAAGCAGCAGGAAAACCGCCCCGTGGATTTGAGCCATTTAAAGGGCATAGTCACCATGGGAAGCCCTCTGGAAAAGGCCGCCTGTATGCGGTATCAGAAGGTTTTGACGCCGAACATCTTTAATGGCTACGGCACAACGGAGACGTTTTGGAACACCTTCCTCCGACCCTACGATCTGCCGGAAATGTCGGGCACGGCCGGACGCGCCTGCACCGACGACGAAGTGCTTGTTGTAAAGGCCTATGACGAATGCAAGGCTGAGCCTGACGAGCTTGTACCCCAGGATAACGAGACTGTGGGAGAGATAATCATAAAGTCGCCCGCAAAGTCCGCATGCGCCTATTATAACAACGCCGAGGTTACAAAGCAGAAATATTATAAGGGCTGGCTGTACACAGGCGACCTGGGTATCTGGGACAAAAATCAGTTCGTGTCCATTGTCGGCAGAAAGGACGATATGATAATCTGCTCCGGTGAGAATATATATCCCACCCAGATAGAGGAGGTGCTGAACGAGCACCCGAAGGTGGCGGACTGCGTAGTTACAAGTGCCCCCGACGCGACGCGGGGCGAGATTGTGGTGGCCTACGTCATACCGGAGGATAAAAGCCTTACAATACAGGAACTGGTGGATTTCTGCGCTGCAAGCCCCAACCTTTCTGCATATAAGAGGCCGAGAATGTACCGGCTGGTGGACAGCCTGCCGCAGACGGCTACCGGCAAGAAAATGCACTATAAGGCCAAGGAAATTGCGAAGGCCGATATGGAGGCCGGGCTTTTCCGCAGGAAGTGATTTTGAAATTCAGTACGCAGGAAGTGTGAATATGGAGATAAAA
>CAZBUH010000133.1:0-4013 GCA_964495095.1 uncultured Oscillospiraceae bacterium
CTGGTGGGGAGCCTTATGCCCGACTGGAAGCGCAGACAGGATATCCTGCGCGGATGGTAAAGAAAAAATGCGCGGCCGCCCTTGGAGCCGCGCATTTTTCGCGCGGAGCGTTTTATGGCCTGCCCCTTGTGTCAGGAGGGGCGGCGTAATATAATGTGTGTATTGGAGTTGATTGCCTTGAAATGCTATATATGCCCCAGAAAATGCGGGGCCGCGCGGGACGTTAAGCCGGGAGCATGCGGCATGGGTACGCTTCCCCGGGTAGCCAGGGCCGCGGCCCATATGTGGGAGGAGCCGTGCATCAGCGGCGAAAGAGGCTCCGGCGCCGTATTTTTCTCCGGCTGCTCCCTGAAATGCGTATACTGCCAGAATAAGGCCATAAGCGCCGGGGGCTTCGGCAGGGACATTACAGCGGCGCACCTGAGGGAAATTTTTCTCCGCCTGGCGGACAGCGGCGTACACAACATAAATCTCGTAAACCCCACGCACTTCGCCCCGGCCATAGCGGAGGCCATCGGCCCGGGACTTCCTGTGCCGGTGGTGTGGAATTCCGGCGGCTACGACAGCGTGGAGACGCTCAAAACGCTTGAGGGGAAAATAGACATATACCTGCCGGATATGAAATACTCGAACCCCGCGCTGGGAGCCAAATATTCCTCCGTGCCGGACTACCCGGAGACGGCCAGGGCGGCCATCGGGGAGATGTTCCGCCAGACAGGGCCGTATGAGGAGGACGCAGACGGCATACTGCGGCGGGGCGTGGTGGTGCGGCACCTTATTCTGCCGGGAAGCCTCGAAAATACCTTCGGCGTGATCGACTGGTTTGCCCGCACCTTCCGGCCCGGAGACGCGCTTTTTTCACTTATGAGCCAGTACACGCCCATGCCGGGACTTGAAAAATTCCCGGAGCTTCAGCGGCGGCTCACCCGGGAGGAATACGGCATGGCCATCGCCCGTCTGGAGGCCTCCGGCATAGAGGACGGCTTTTACCAGGAGCTGTCCTCGGCGGATAGCGAATATATACCGGACTTTGATCTGACCGGGGTGTGAGCAGACGCATCATGGCAAAAATAAAGGGGCCTGCCGCCCGCAAACAGCGGGCGGCAGGCCCTTTCTGCATATTTACCTTAAAACGCGCCCTGATTTAAGCTCAGTTTTCGTCCTCTATAAGCCCGTAATCACCGTCGTTGCGGCGGTAGACCACGGCAAAGGCCCCTCCGGCATCCTCGTCCTTAAACGCAAAGAAGCTGTGCCCCAGGAGATTCATCTGCAAAATCGCCTCCTCCGCCGTCTGAGGCTTTATGGAGAACATTTTCCGGCGCACGATGCGGTATTCCCCCTCCTCCGGCTCCTCCGGCGCAAAGGAGGATATATCCCCGGGGTCCACGGCCCGCTCAAAGGCCCCCTGCCGCAGGCGCTTTTCAAGGCGCGTCTTGTTCTTGCGTATCTGCCGCTCAAGCATGGCGACAGCCGAATCTATCGAAGCGCGCATATCGGAGGTGCTCTCCGACACCCTGAAAATGGTGCCGCCGGAGCGGATGGTTATCTCCACCCTGTTAAGGCGCTCCTTTTCCACGCTGAAGGTCACAGCGGCAGTAGCGTCCTCCCTGAAAAGCCGGTCAAGCTTTCCCACCTTTTTCTCCGCATAGGCATGGATAGAGCCGGGAAGCTCCACCTTTTTGTCAGTAAACACGAATTTCATACTGGCCTCTCCTTTCGTCCCGGTCATCTTTTGTAAAAGGCGCATACGCCCTTTACCCCATTATACCACAAATCCTTTTTTTCACAACCGGTTTAAGGGAATACGGATAAAAATACTTAAGGCCGCCCGGCTGCGGCGGGACGCGCAAAAAAACAGGGGCCCTTTCGGGCCCCTGAAAGCATCTGCTTTTTTATTTCTCAGCCGTTTTTATCCGAGCCGGGAGAAGTTTTTCGGGATGTGATTTACTGCACAACGATGAAGTCAACTGTTGTCTTACTGCCGTCAGTTGTACCGTAAGCAACGATCTCCTGGCTTTCGGCCAGCTCCGCGGCGACATAAGCTCCGTCAGAGTTCGCGGTGACAACCTGCACGTCATCGCTCAGATACCAGACAGCAGACGTGCTGTTGTCGGTAACCACGATGAAGGTGGCGTCAACAAGGTCGACAGTTGCCGTATCATCGGTTCCTACCTTAGCAGCAGCCGCTACATCAGAAGCACTAGCGATCACACCGTTGGTCAGAGTAACCTTAACAACGTCGCCTACGCTTAGGCTAAGAGTCACGTTTTCAGCCAGATAGTACTCGACCTTCTCGCCCTTCACATAGAAGGCAACCTTTGTGCCCTCAGCATCGGTCTCGCCGGTGCCTGCGAACACAGCGTAGTCAGAAGTGGAGGTTGTGGTGTTGGTGACAATAATTATGTCGGACACAATGCTATCGCTGTCGATAACTACAGCAGCCACACTGGTCTTGGTCGGGAAGTTTGCAATGCCGGTGTAGGTGGTGACAGCGGCGGAAACAGGCGTGCTGTTCTCCTCCTTAATTGTCACAACGCTCAGCTTGGTGCTGCTTGTAGCAACAAGGCCGGTAACGCCGATGCTCGCATCACCCGCGGCAAGAGTTACGTTTTGGGTAGTTGCCGCGCCGTCAAGCACATAGGAGCCGTCGTCCAGGGCTACATACTTGTAGACTTGCTTCAGATTGCTGGAGACAGGAGCGTCACCGGTTACCTCATCGGAGGAAGCAGCGCCGTTCTTGTTGGCATAGTAGTACTTGCCGTCGGTGCCCTTAACAACGCCGAGATTCACAACCTTGATCTCGCCGGTGGCAAGGTCGATTACCTTAGCCTGAGCAGCAGCAGCGGAGGTCTCAGTGCTCTCAAAGAGGTTGCCGCCGTCGCTTGTCTTGGCCGCCCTTGCAGCAGTGGCGATCAGGTAGGTGTAGCGGGTCTCCGGAGCCTCGGTCTCGCCCGCAACAGCCAGGATTATGTTGCCGTAGGAATCGAGATAATAGGTGTAAGTAGTGCTGGCATCCACCGTGTAGCCGTTAGTGGAGCCGATGCCCGAAACCGTAACAGCGTTATTAGCGGCAAGATATTTTATCACGCCGTCAACGCGGATGTAGCTTGCAGCAGTGGCAGTTACTTTACCGGAGATGTAGTCTGCCTTCACAACGTTGGAGATCTTCGCGGTAGTACCGTCGGAGGTACCCTTGGTGTAGAGGACAACGTCGTCCTTCTTGAAAGCGCTGGTCTCATATTTAAGACTGTCAAGCGTAATGTAGGCAGCCTCCTCGGTGGTTGTGTTGGCAGCAGTTATATCGGTGGAGGCCAGCTTCTTTACATAGGTGTTGATAACGATAACGTCATACTCATCGGTAGCATTAGCGACGGCATACACCTCAACGAGGGTGCCCTGGCCGCCCACAGCGTCAGTTTTGCTCTTGTTAACCGCGGTCTTTGCGGTTGTGTCTTTCACGCCGTCAGTGATTATGTTCAGCGTAATGCTGTCATTGATGCTTGTGTAGCCGAGAGCGACGGCGATTTTACCGGTAGTTGTCGCGGTGGTGAAGGTAGCCTCTGCCTCGGGATCAATAGCGGCATAAATTACCTTGCTGCTTCCGGTCTTGCCGTTGTTGTACTCGGTGTACTTGCGGCCGAAGTCGTCGGTCTGGGTGTCCGTGTGCAGGTCATAAACGGTAGCGCCCAGGGAATCTGTATAGGTGGTGGAAAGGGTAAGGAAGTTGTCTTCGTCAGCCTGCTTCATGATCAGAGCGGTCAGAGCGTCGGTGCCCTGATACAGGGTCTTGCCGTTTTTGTCCGTGACAATATACTCGGAGGAAGAGCCGCTCTTGCTGTAGTTAAGGCCGTTCCAGGCGTACAGCACAGCGACCTCGCGGTCAAAGCTGAGAGCTATCTCGCTGGCGGAAACCAGCTTGCTGGAGAGAGCCAGGGAAGCGGTGTTGATCTCCCAGTTCACGTCGCCCTCAAGGCCGTTCTCCTTGGCGTCATAGCCGAGAGCCACGAGGAGCA
>CAZBUH010000134.1:0-1763 GCA_964495095.1 uncultured Oscillospiraceae bacterium
ATTACAGCAACCGCTGGCCGTTTATCCGCAGGACAAATTTGAGCTTCAGCTTCTCCGCCGATTTTTTGCAGAGTATCATCCTGTTCATGAATATCTCAAAATAGTCCATTATTGAGCATACGGAGGTATCTATCTCCAGTCTGAGCTGAAGCTCCGTTTTATCCTTGTTTATCTTGACGGAGGATTTTTTCGCCGCGTAATTCACCCTGTCGTGGATATCAAAGGAGGCGATATCCCTGTTCCGCACGCGGCTGCATCGGACGTCGGTCTTATCCGCCAGAATAAGCGCCGCCGCCACCGGGTTTACGGGGAAAGCGGTGCTCTCGTCGTGGTTTCCGATGGCCGTCACTATTGTGGCGATATCCTCCGGCTCCGCCCCCATGTTGTCCAGCAGGCGGAATGCCATAACCGCGCCGCTCTGGGCGTGGTCTACCCTGTTTACCACATTGCCGATATCGTGGAGATAGCCCGCTATTCTGGCAAGCTCCGCCTCTCTCTGGGAGTAGCCCAGTGTGAGCAGGATATCGCTGGCCACCTCCGCCACCTTCATGACGTGCGGGAAGCTGTGCTCCGTATAGCCCAGGGCTATCAGGGAATCGTCGGCTTTTCTTATATATGTGTTTACCGCCTCGTTGTTTTTTACATCCTCATAGGTTATCTTCATATCAGCCCTCCTCTTCTCTTATTTTCACCATGTCCGCAGTAATGGGGCTTTCATAAGGGTTAAAGGACCGGTTTATAAGCTCCAGCGTTTTCCCCTGATCCAATACATAGTAGGCCCCGAAGCTCCATATGACAGGAGTACCCGGAAGCGTCTCCATAACCATGTTCTCCCTGTCGCAGGAAAGGAGCGCCTTACACAGCCACATCATATTACGCTTATCCAGATCAGTGGTAGTGTTCTCCGCCACAATGCCCATAAGCTTCGGCGCTTTTAAAATTATGCCCGGCTTTATCCACTGGCTCATGGCGGCTTTTACAAAATCGCGCTGCACCGACACCCTTGTGAGATCCGCCATGGCGTACCCGGAACGAAAGCGCACAAGGCCCATGGCCTGCTGGCCGTTCAGCGTCTGGGGGCCGGCCTTTAAATCGATATACAAATCCTGGGCCGGGTCAGAGTAATTCATGTCCTGGGGTACGTCAAATTCCACTCCGCCCATTATGTCCACAATATTAACAAAGGCCGATAAGCTTACCATAACATAACCGTCCGGCCTGTAGCCCGTTATCTCGGATATCCTTGTCATCAGTTCCTCCATGCCGGCGTCCCCCCTGCCGGCGTTGCCGTAGGCGGCGTTTATCTTTGGCACTCTGTAGCCGCCGTAGACATAGGTGTCCCTGGGTATGCTGAGCAGGCTCACGGTCTTGTTTTTCGAGTCGATGGAGACCAGCATCATAGTGTCGGTCCGCCAGCCGCCGTCGTCAGTGCCGATTATAAGGATGGTGGAAAATCCGCTCTTTCTCGCCATGGCGGAGCTTTCTGAAACCGGCTGCTTGCCATAGAAATTCCAGAACAGCGCCACCGCCAGCACAACGCAGAGCAGTATAATCACAAAATTCCTGAAGCCGTGGCGTTTTTTCCTCCGCCTTTTCCTGGGCGGCGCTTCCATGCGCTCAGGCCGTCTTACCGGCGGCTGATAATCGTCATATTCGCTGTCTATAACTCTGTCAACGCTGGATATCAAATCGTCAATGCCGTCGCTTTTATCAAAATCGCTGTCGGTAAAATTATACCCGTCCAGGTCGAAATCGTCAAAATC
>CAZBUH010000134.1:1863-3970 GCA_964495095.1 uncultured Oscillospiraceae bacterium
AGACGTATCCCCGCACATAGTAGCACTTTTGGCCTCTCCGGTCAATTGTTCTTCGGCATTTTCAGCAAAACGCCGGTATGAAATGAAGCTTTCATACCGGCGTTTAATATTCCCTTTTTACTTTGAAACTATCGAAACTACCGCCTCGGCCAGCTCGGCCCTTGTCACAGGCTCTGTGCCGGCGTTTTCATCCGGCGTGTACTCTATACCGGCGAAATCAGCATAGCGCTGGAGTATAAGCTGGAGCTGATACTTCTGAAGCCCGTCCTCCGGGCCGAATTTTCCTCCGCCGTAGCCGTTCACTATCCCGTTTTCCGCGGCCCACGCCACATATCCGCTGTAGTACATATTGGCCTTAACGTCGGTAAACGCCGACCCGGTCCCGGCCTCGGCGCCGCTGAGCCGCCCCAGCACCGTCACCGCCATGCCGCGGGTGACTCCGCCCTGAGGCGAGAATGTATCGGCCCCGGTGCCCACCATTATTTTGCTCTCATACAGGGTCTTTACCGCGTCGTAATACCCGTCGCTCTCGTACACGTCCTTAAAGGGCAGCGCCTCGCCGGATGCCTCGGTAACGGTGACGACACAGGCGGGCGGCACGATGGTATAGCTGTCGGAAAAGGCCGTTACGGTGTAGGTGCCGGGCTTTGAAAAGCTGAGGGTCACACAGCCGTCCTTCCCCACCTGGGCGTTGCTGTCGCCGCCGGTTACGGTAAAGCCCTCGGCGGGCAGGGCCAGTATATTCCAGTTTTCATCGTAGGAATTCATGCTCAGGGAGAGGGTAAGGCTTCTCCCTGCGGAGACGGACACCGCCTCACGGTTAAAGTATGTATAGACGTCGCTGAAATATGTCTTATCCTTATAGACAAATGCCACGATGCTGTCCCCGTCCTTCACGCTGTCGGCAAGGCTCCAGGCGGAGGCGTTGTTTACATAATATCCAAAGCTGCCGCTGGCGTCGCCCCAAAGCTTCACCATGGAGAGGCCGTATTGGGTTACCTCCGACTTATATCCGGCCTCGGCGCCGCCCTCATAGAATTTCTCATGGGCGGCGTACATGGCATCGTCGATATCCAGCCCGCCGCTGCCGTTTATATCCGTAACATCCAGGGCGCTGTGCACTACCTTAAGCTCCCCTGCGTCGGCTATGGTGACGTACACCTTGGCCGTCTCCCCGGCAGCCGCCGGCACGGCCATAAGCCCAAGGCACAGGGCGATAGCCAGCACTGCCGAAATAATGCGTTTTCTCATTGTACATTTCTCCTTCTGCAAAATTTTGGCGCAAGACTTCATGCCCAATACGCCGCGCCGTGAAAAAGCGCTCTTTTCCGGCCGGAAAAGAGCGCAGCTATACAGTCATGAAAAAGGGCGCAATATTCCCTTTGTAAGACCGACAAAACGCAGACTCCGGTTCCGGCAGAGCCGCAGCCCGTATCCGCGTATCTGACTTATCCCGCCGCGCGGGCTTCACAGTGACCGACTCGCGGGGACTTGCACCCCATTCCGCGTTTCCACCCAAGGACGATACCGGCTGTCTTTATTCAGTATATCATGATTTTTCAATTTTGCATAGCGGTTTATTTGGAAATACACGTGAATTTTCCACAGGCGTTTATATTGAATTCATACAAAAAGTGTTATATAATATTCTGACTGAATACGCAATTTTTTAATAACATTTCAAGGTGGATATATACATATGAGCTACAGGATAGGCATTGATATCGGCAGCACAACTGTAAAGGTGGTAGTTTTCTCCGAATCGGGGGAGCTTCTCTTCCGCAGCTACGAGCGTCACTACAGCAAGGTCCGCGAAAAGGCGGCGGAGGAGCTGCGCAAGGCGTCGGACATACTCCGTGGCCGGCAGGTAAAGACCGTTATAACGGGCTCCGCAGGTCTCGGCGTCGCAAAAGCCTCCGGCATACAGTTTGTGCAGGAGGTTTACGCCACGGCGGCGGCGGTCAATAAATACATCCCGGACACGGACGCCGTTATAGAGCTGGGCGGCGAGGACGCCAAGATAATTTTCTTCCGCGGCAGCCTTGAGGAGCGCATGAACGGCTCCTGCGCCGGAGGCACCGGCGCGTTTATCGACCAGATGGCCACC
>CAZBUH010000135.1:0-3938 GCA_964495095.1 uncultured Oscillospiraceae bacterium
CGGCCCGGGTCAGCAGCATGTGGCCTTTGGCCGGCATCTGGTGCTGGGCGAGCCCAGCGCCGCCATGATGAAGTCGGTCTCGGACGAGATACTTGCCCACAAATACGCCGCTTCGCTTATGCGCGCCGACGGCGAGACGACCTTGGCGAAAATCGCCGTCAAAACCCGGAAATATGTCAACAGCCTTGGCTACATGCTCCAGGAGCAGGTGGGCTGGAACTGGATGCACAGCATGGGCGCTTTTATTTACGAGCAGTATTCCGTGGAGGATTACATGGAGGACGTCCCGCTGGTGGAAAACATCATCCTTCACTGCCATCCCATGCTGTACAGCTATTACACGGAAAACGGAAAGACCATCCGCAAAGAGGTATTTATACTGAATACATACCGTGTCACAAAGGACGGTCCGGAGGATCTTATCGGCCTTCCCTTTGAGCCGGTAATCCTGGGTTGAGGAGGCGTTGGACGATGAATACAGATTTGATAATGCAGAGCCGTAGGGAAAAGATGCGCCGCATTTTAAAGGACAGGGATCTGGCAGGTGTGATTTTCTTTAACGGCATCCGGGAAAACTTCGATTCCTGGCTGCTGGCGGCAGAGGATATCCCGGTATTGCAGCCATTCGGGCGGCTGAGCCTTTACCTTGTTGACGCAGACGGCGGGGTTCAGCCCCTGTGCGCTTATGAAAACCACCCCTGCGACTTCCCACACTACCCGCTGTTCCCGCCCGCGCTGCTGACGCCGTACATCAAAGACCACCGTATCGGCGCGGTAAACCCCGAATGTCTGCTGGAGGTCACCCGGGAGCAGCTCATGGGCTTTGACCCCCTGCTCTCTCTGGTGGACGTCACTGACGATTTTCTCGCCGCAAAAGCGGGAAAAAGTCCCGGGGAGCTTGAAGCGCTGAAAAGCAGCGCCAAAATATTCGACAATATTTTTACCGCCATGCCCTGGTATCTCCGGGAGGGGCAGTCGGAAATGCAGCTTGCAGTGGATATCCGCCGGACAATCGGTGACCTGGGCGTGAAAAACCATATGCTCTGCGAGGACCCCATGGCTACCACGCTGGTAGAGCTTACCTCCGCGCCAAAGGACGGCCCGGCCGCTGGGGACGATTTCCCATACCCAGGACGGCTGCTTCAGGAGAACGACAGGGTGAATATCTGCGTCAGCAGCTATCTCCACGGCGGGTTTTCGGCGGCGCTGGGCCGCTGCTACATACTGGGCGAGGCCACGGAAGAAAACCGGAGGTATTGGGCGCTTGCCGTGCAGGCTCAGGATATTGCGGCGGCGGAGCTTAAGCCCGGTGCCACCGTGGCGGCCGCGGTGAAGAAGCTTAACGATACGCTGCTCACACCCAACGGGCTGGCTCCGGCGACGGGCAATTGCATCTACGGGATAGGCTGCTCCCGGTGCGAGGCGCCGCGGAATGTGGACGCGACCAGGGATATGGAGCTGAAAGCCGGGATGACGCTGGTGGTCGCCCCTGAAATCGCGATGCCGGGCAAAGACCCCTATTGCTGCATGGACGTATATGAGATTACAGACAACGGCGCGGTGCGCCTTGGCGGCACATCAAGAGAGCTGCGAATAATATGAATGGAGTTGACAAATTATGTTAACTGGAAAAAGGCCTGAACTGACCCCGGAGGAGCGGGCGCTGCCCGTGGCTAAATATTACGACGATCCGATATATCTGCCGGGGCCGCTGGAACACATGATTTTGGCCAGGCCGCTGGACCCCGCTGCGGTGACCCAACCGGAGAATTTCACGGATATATTATCTCTGGAGGGCTATACCGGCAGCGATTACGGCTATTGCATGTTCCCGGACGGCGCCGGATATGTGGCCACCTATTCCGAATTCAGAAACTGCACCACGGAAATGCTGGACTGGTGGTTCCCGTGGATGGCGACCCACTGCAAGAGCCAGCCGGCCGGCGTGGGCAACATCCGCTATAAGATATGGTGCCCCTACGGGCACTTTGACCATGGCCTGAAAAAGGCCCCTGACGGCAATATGTACATGTGTGCGCAGGAAGCCCTGGATATGTGCCTGGACGGCGATCCGACGGACAGCATTTATATGCACGAGCTTGATCCCCGGGATTTCGGCGTATCGCAGGAGCGTATTGACGCGATGAAGGCCGCGGGAGCGAGCTTCGGCATATCCTACGAGACCTTCGACTACCCAGGAATGCACCTCTGCGCGCATATTATGCGCAGGCGCGAGGACGGCGTCATAGAGAACATAGGCCGGGAGTGGCTTGGCTACGGCGTCAGGGACGGTAAGCTCGTCCGGGTGCCGGAGACCCCTGTGGACGAAAAGTTCCTGCGGAAAATCGTGCTGCACTGCACAACCGAGATGCAGCGGCTGGACCGGCTTTTGCCCGCGCTTTACGCGGAGTACCGCGACAAGCCCCTGGACGCAGACTGATATGCGGGAAGCGGGCTTTTTGGGGCCGCGTCACCTCTCCCGGCCGCCCTTATCGCTTCCGTATTCCGTTTTTTAAATAAATACCCCCTGATGCAGATTTACATACATCAGGGGGATTTTTTCTGTTTATACGGCTTGCCGGGCCTTATCTTATTTGCCGTGCGCCGTTCATCGCCGGAAGCTTCCGCTTACCGGGTCTGCAAATTGGAAATGAGAAAGCTTTTAAATTCCTTCTGGACGCGGGAGAGCCTGTGGGGGCGGTAATGCGTCAAGACTATCGGGAAAGAAGGAAGATCGAGGATGGGATAAGCAACCACAAGCTTTTGATTTCGCTTAATGAGCTCGCTTTCAAAAAACAGGGAAATGCCCAAGCCGGACGATACATTTAAAAATATATCAAGGCGCGAGTCTGTGTAATGCTTGACGCTTGTAGTAAATTGAAACGGCGGATAAAGCTCGTGATAAAGCTCGGTGTAATGCTGATTCAGTATAAAAGTCTCATCTTTTATATCAGACCATTTGACTGCCGAGCAATTTGCGAGAGGATGCGAAAACGGCAGGATAACCAGCAGACGATCCTCGTGCAGAGGCGTGACGTCAAAATCCGCCGGACATTCATAAGGCTTGTGCATGACCGCGAAATCACAGCCGCCGTTTTTAAGACAGTCAAAAATGTCGGCGTAGTGATGATGGATTCTGGATACTGCCACATTGTAATTGGGATGCCTGGACGAGAATTCATCTATGCACTGCGTAAGCCCCATATCGGGAAAGGTCGGCTTTATGAATAATGAGATGGACTGCGATAAAGAGAACTCCCTCATGCTCATCATCAGGCTCTCATACTGGGGCCGCAGCTTCTTAAGCCCGTTGTAAAGCTGCACTCCGGCAGGAGTTAAGGAAGCGGCGCGGCGTGAACGATCCAGCAGCACCGCGTCCAGCTCGGCTTCAAGCTTCTGAATGGACTTGGATATTGAAGAGGCCGATGTGTTATACTGATCCGCCGTCTGCTGAAAGGTCATGCCTTCTGCTATGGAGAGGAAAAATCCAAGCTGTTCAATATCCATGTTTTACCTTCTTCCGCCGGTTAATAGTTTCATAATACGCAACAAACGCAAAGAAATCCGAATTGATTGAAATATTTATCAAATGTTAAAATGGATTTACAGCAGTAAAAACGAAACATACACGGATATCACCTTATATTTATTATAATATCATAGTTTTCATTACATTGTCAAGGCGGGCGGAGGCTCTGCAAATACTTAACAGATCGGGTGTGAATATATGGAGAAGAAAGCGTTTAAAGCGGGAGCCGGAAGTTCAACAATCCGGTTTTGGGATGACTTCTTTCCCCAGGAGGGCTTCACGGGCGTACATGACGAAAGCCACGCCCGGGCATTGGTGCTCAAGGGGGATGTGGGGGCTGTGCTGATTTCGCTTGAGCTGCCGTCAGTCAAGCCGTACGGACTATTCGGCGGGCTGCGCCGAATGGCGG
>CAZBUH010000136.1:0-3918 GCA_964495095.1 uncultured Oscillospiraceae bacterium
GATGAGATTATGAACGCAGTTAAAATGGGTATGACCATCGAGGAAGCCGCCGAATATACGGGTATCGGCAGGAACACAATGCGGAAATCGGTGGACTGGGGCAAGCTGCCTGTCTTAAAGGTAAGGCGCAAGACCATCAGGGATTGCCGATACCTCATGTCCTGTGTTATACTCTTGCTCATGAAGGATATGGCCGCCTTTCGGCGAGTCGGTTTGTGTTAACTCAGCTTTACCTCTCGAGGCTCCATCCTTTTGATTCTCCTGTCCAATGTCTATTGTGATTCTACAGATCGGGAGGGAAATTTTCTTCCCTCCCCTTGACATTTTCCGATAACCTGTTATAATGTCACTTGCGTTAAAAATGCGGGCGTAGCTCATCTGGTAGAGCGCCACCTTGCCAAGGTGGAGGTAGCGAGTTCGAGCCTCGTCGCCCGCTCCATTTTTTGCCCAAATTAAAACAAAAATTCAGCGGCCCGCAGACCTGCGGGCCGCATTTTTTATTTTTCCGGGCGGCGTCTATACCGTTATGCCGCATCATCCATCATATTCCCAATTGCTATACCGTAGCCCATGGTCGGATCGTTTATCAGCACGTGGGTCACGGCGCCCACAAGCTTGCCGTTCTGGATTATGGGGCTTCCCGACATCCCCTGCAATATGCCGCCGGTCTTTTCAAGAAGCGCCTCGTCCGTAACCCGCAGCATCATATCGCGGCAGCTCCCCTTGCTGCCGGTATATATCCTCGTTATTTCGATGGCGTACTCCTCTACGTCGTCCCCCGACACGTTGCACAGTATTGAGGCGGCGCCCGTCTCAATCTCATCCTCCGAGGCCACCGGTACAAGCTGCCCCTCGGGCTCCGCCCCGCCGGTCAGGGTGCCGAATATTCCGCTCTCCCGGTTTGATGTTATGCTGCCCTGGATATTCCCGCCGTCTATGGAGCCCTGGAGCTGTCCGGGACTTCCCTCGGCGCCTCTTACAAGCCCTGATACGGTGGATTTCATTATCGTGCCTTTACGCACCGGCACCGTAACGCCCGTGTCCATATCGCTTACAGGATGGCCCAGGGCGCCGAATGTCCCGCTCTCCGGGTCAAAAAAGGTCATTGTCCCTATGCCGGTCATGCCGTCCCGGAGCCACAGCCCCAGCTCGAGCTTTCCGCCCTCTCCCACATGGGGCTTCATCGTAAAGCATTTCTCAGCTCCGCCGCGCACGACCTTCACCTGCAATTCCCCGCTGTCCGCGGAGGCAAGCGCCGCTTTAAGGTCGGCGGCGGAACAGATGCGGCAGGAATTTATACCTGTTATCACATCCCCGGGCCTTATTCCCGCCTCCCGGGCGGGAGATATGGAGCCGTCCCCTGTCTCTATTTTGACGGCGCCAACCACCATAACGCCGTCGCACTCTATATTTATACCGATAGTGTGGCCTACCGGCACAACCTGCTTCGCCTCGCAGCCGGCCTCCGCCGGCCCCGGCGAAAAGCACAGGATCGCCGCGAGGCACACGGCGACCCTCACAATTTTTTTCATTAAATTTCCCCCTCTCACAGCAGCCGCCGGCGCTGCGGAGCATCTCCTCCGCCCAGCCGCCGGCCGCTTTTATAATATGCCTCAGAGTGAGGACTTTAACGGCTCCGGGGCCATCCAATTACTCTCTCGTGTGCCTCCGCCGTCACGGAGAATGCGGTTTTCCCGGGCACATTGAAAAATAATTTTCAATTAATCGCAGAATTTTCACCGCAAAAAATATTCTGAATAAAATGGGTAGAAAGGAATGGTGAAAATGAAAACTTTACGCTTCGGCTCCCAGGGGCCGCAGGTGGAGCTTTTACAGCTCGCCCTTTTACGGGCGGGATACACGCCGGGAGCCGTTGACGGCATTTTCGGCCAGAACACCCTTGTGGCTCTACGCAGGTTTCAGCAGAACTCCGGCCTCACGCCTGACGGAATTGCGGGGGCCCGGACATGGCGCGCCCTTGACCCCTACCTAACGGGCTCCGTTACCTACAGGCTCCGCTCCGGTGACACCCTTTACAAGCTCGCCCGTGAGTACGGCTCCTCCATCTCCGCCATAGAAACGGCAAATCCCGGGCTCGACCCGCTGAATCTTACCGTCGGCGCAAATATAACAATACCGCTGAACTTTCCTCTTGTGCCTACAAGCATCACCTTTACATACACTGTCCTGGATTACTGCGTCCGGGGGCTTAAGCTCCGCTATCCGTTTATAACCACCGGCTCCGCCGGAAAAAGCGTAATGGGAAAGGAGCTTTACTATCTGACCCTTGGCTACGGCGAAAACCAGGTGTTTTATAACGGCGCCCACCACGGCAACGAGTGGTTAACCACGCTGCTGCTTATGAAGTATATAGAAAACCTCTGCTCCGCCTATGTGCGGGGCGGCGAAACAGGCGGAATTTCAGCAGACGAAATTTTTGAAAGCTCCACCCTGTTTTTCATCCCCATGGTAAACCCCGACGGCGTGGATCTGGCCGCAGGCGAGCTTACCGGCGGCTCATATTTTGAGCAGGCACGGCGCTACGCCCTCAACTATCCGGCAATCCCCTTTCCCACCGGCTGGAAAGCGAATATAAACGGCGTGGACCTCAACCTCCAATATCCGGCTGGCTGGGAAAACGCCAGAGAGATAAAATTCGCCCAGGGCTATACGTCTCCCGGGCCGCGGGACTATGTGGGCACAGGTCCGCTCACGCAGCCTGAGAGCCGGGCCGTCTATAATTTCACCAGGAACAGGGATTTTTCCATCACCCTCTCCTACCATACCCAGGGACAGGTGATTTTCTGGCGCTATCTGGATTTTCAGCCTGAAAATTCATATGAAATTGCCCGGGAATTTTCCCGGGTCAGCGGTTACTCTGTTGAGACCACACCTTCGGAATCCGGCTACGCCGGGTATAAGGACTGGTTTATCCTGACCTATGACCTTCCCGGCTACACCGTTGAGGCTGGCCTGGGGCAAAATCCGCTGCCAATATCTCAATTTGACAAAATATACGCCGACAATGTGGGCATGCTATCTTTGGCTGCTGTAATAACCGCCTAACTGGGAATTGACAAATTTAACACAAAGGTTTATCCTTTTTTTATCCGAGTCCGAACAGGGCTCGCCGGATTTAAGCTGACGGGAATCGCAAAACAAAGTCCGGATTATCCTCCGGACCGGGATAAGGTTATGGACTAAAATGGAAAAATGTATCATCGTAGGCGCAGGAGATTTTTACGGAATAGATCACATCCCGCTCGGGGCGCTGATAATCGCCGCCGACGGGGGCTATGAGCATCTGAACAGCCTGGGGCTTGAGCCTGCCGTCGTACTCGGCGATTTTGACTCCAGCAAAAGTATTCCCCGCCACCGGAATGTAATACGCTTTAACCCGGAGAAGGACGAAACTGACATGGAGCTTGCCCTCAGCTACGGTATGGAACGTGGCTGCGGCGAATTTTACATTTACGGCGGCACCGGCGGCCGTTTTTCCCACACTGTGGCGAATATCCAGTGCCTTGCCAAAATCGCACGGCAGGGCTGCCTGGGGTATCTGATGGGCAAAAATGAATTCACTCTTGTGGCCAGCGGCAGGACGGCGGAGTTTTCCCGGGACGCCTCTGGCTATGTGTCGCTTTTCGCGCTCAGCGACGAGATTTCCGGCGTCTGGGAGACAGGGCTTAAATACAGCCTTGAGGACGCGGTGCTCACCAACACAACATCCCTCGGCGCCAGCAACCAGTTCACAGGCTCCGAGGCCCGGATAACGGTAAAAACAGGCGTTTTCGCAGTCATCTCCAAGCTTGAAAATATAAACCATATAAGCCTGCCGGAATAGAAAAAGTCCCCGGAGGAACATGCCGGACGGTCTAAAGGCAGTTATCCCAAAAGGCCAAAATAACAGCATCGCGA
>CAZBUH010000137.1:0-3803 GCA_964495095.1 uncultured Oscillospiraceae bacterium
CCGCACCTGGCAGTGCGGCACAATCCAGCTTGACAGCCAGCTTCCCGAGCGTTTCGAGCTGGAGTATGTGGGCGAGGACGGCCAGAAGCACCGCCCCGTCATGATTCACCGGGTGGTGCTGGGCTCCATAGAGCGGTTTATCGGGGTTATCACCGAGCATTTCGCCGGGGCCTTCCCCACATGGCTGGCCCCTGTGCAGGTAAAGGTGATGCCCATTACCGACAGGGCCAACGATTACGCTGTCTGCGTTGCGGAGGATCTGGAAAAACTGGGCGTCCGCGTGGAGACGGATTTGCGCAACGAGAAGATAGGATACAAAATCCGCGAGGCCCAGAGCCTCAAAATACCATATATGCTGGTGGTGGGCGATAAGGAGGTTGCCGACGGCACCGTTTCCGTCCGCAGCAGGAGCAAGGGCGACCTGGGCGTAATGACCCTGGAGAAATTTGCCGACGATATCTGCCGGGAAATAAAAAACCGCAGCCGGGAATAAAATATATTTAAGAGGTGTGAGGATAAAATGGGATACTATAACTACTACGATTACTACGGCTATTTCGACCAATTCGGCCCATATGGATATGGCTATGACGCGGAAGTGGCCCGGGTGATGCTGGCGGTGCTGGCCGTGATTTACGCCGCGGCGCTGGTGTTCGGGATTGGGCTCTATGTCCTTGAGGCTTCGGGGCTTTACACCATGGCAAAGCGGCGGGGCTTGCGGCTCTACGGCCTTGCCTGGGTGCCTCTGGGCAACCTGTGGCTTATGGGCAGCATCGCTGACCAGTACGACTGGGTGGCTAACGGAAAGCAGAAAAACCGGGCCACCACGCTGCTTGTGCTGGGCATAATACTTGCGGTGCTGGAAATCGTATGTGCCTGCATCCTGGGAGTGGGGATCGCTATCGGGTTGTCCGGGGACGAGGATTTGGGCATCTCCATACTCATAACGGCGGCGGTAATCGCCGTGGGGCTTATGGTGCTGGGTATCGTGACGGCAGTATTGGAATATATAGTGCTGCACAAAATTTACGCCTCGTCAAAGCCGGACTGCGCCGTGGCGTTTACGGTCCTGGGCATACTTTTCAGCGTGACCATACCGTTTTTCATCTTCGTGTGCCGCAAGACCGATTACGGTCTTACGCCGCCCGCGCCGCAGATGCCCTATTCCAACGTGTATATCCCGCCTCAGCAATAAGGAAAGCTTTGCAATCTAAAATTTACACATCTTAAAACCGAATAATTGAAAAGACTCCTTCGTAGAATAGTCACGGATAGGAACCGGCGTTTAAATTCCGGTCCCAAAATACGAAGGAGTCTTTTTACATGGAAAACAAGAGAAAGCTCGTATTAGCTCTGACGGTGGTTTTTGCCGTCAATATTTTCATAATCAGTATGCTGAGCCTGTCCAGAGTGGAGGCGGTGGCCTATAAGAGAGGCTCTACCGGCTCGGTGGTGAGCCAAATCCAGACAAAGCTCAAAAACTGGGGGTACTACTCCGGCAGCGTGGACGGCATATACGGCAGCAGAACCGAGAGCGCCGTTAAAAGCTTCCAGAAGAAGAACGGCCTCACGGTGGACGGTATAGCAGGGACGAAAACGCTGGCGGCACTGGGGATTTCCAGCTCCTCGTCGGCCTCATCCCAGTCAAACGACGTGGCGCTTCTGGCGAGGGTCATATCCGCCGAGGCGAGAGGCGAGCCGTATGTAGGCCAGGTGGCCGTGGGAGCGGTAATTTTAAACAGGATAGAGCATCCCTCCTTCCCCAACACCCTCTCCGGCGTGGTGTACCAGTCCGGCGCCTTCTCCTGCCTGGACGACGGCCAGTTCAACGAGGCGGTGGCCGATTCCGCCTACAGGGCGGCACGGGACGCAATGAACGGCTGGGACCCCTCCGGCGGAGCCATATACTATTTTAACCCGTCTACGGCCACAAGCTCCTGGATATGGTCCAGGCCCCTTATAACCGTAATTGGAAAACACAGATTCTGCTCATAAAATCATACGCCGCGGCCCAATCGGGCCGCGGCGTATCAGCTTGTCAAAAAACCGGACGGCTTTCCGTACAGCCGCTTTAAATCCGGCCTGCCGCCAGCATTATGCCTATCAGCACAGGCTGGTGCGCAAGGTAAATAATCAATGTGTGCCGCCCGATAAATTCCAGGGGACGGCAGCGGAAAAAATCCGGCAGTCTTCTTTTCCCCAGCCAGGCCCCAAAAAGGAAAAGGAAAAACCAGGGCAGCAGGGGGTAGTAGTCCGCAGAATAAAAATCCCCGGAGTGGAAGCCTAGGAAGCAGAATATATCGGTGCCGGCGTTGACCTTGCCGGCGGCGAGACCTGCGGCAAACAGAACGGCGAACACCGCGGGGGCCCATGGCACCCGGTCCCACAGCCTCTCGGTAAAATGGAATATTATCATGGACAGGCCCAGACAGTGGAGCACGCCGAATTTTACCGGGTTTCCGGCAAAATACGTAACGAGGGAGACGAGAAGCCCCGCGGCGAAAACCAGGATGCCGCGCTTCAGGTTGTTTCGGGAAAATCTGGAGGATATCCCGGCAATGGCCACAAAAAGCACGGCGATGACCATGTTGAGGACTGCCGCCGCCGGGTTTTCAATAAGCCAGTCCGGTGCGGCCAGGTAATAAACCGCGTCGTACATGCCGTGATAAATTATCATCAGCACCGCCGCCAGCCCCCGTAGGGCGTCAACGCTTCTTATCCGCTCAGACATTGAAGCGGAAGGTGACGATGTCCCCGTCCTTCATTACATAGTCCTTGCCCTCGGAGCGGATAAGGCCCTTTTCACGGGCGGCGTTCATGCTGCCGCAGGCCTTTAAATCTGAAAAGGAGATGACCTCGGCCCGGATAAAGCCGCGCTCAAAATCCGTGTGTATCTTTCCCGCAGCCTGGGGGGCCCTGGTGCCGTCCACAATTGTCCAGGCGCGGACCTCGTCGGAGCCGCCGGTGAGGAAGGATATAAGGCCCAGCAGCGAATAGGAGCACTTTATAAGCCTGTCCAGGCCGGACTCCTTGAGGCCCAGCTCCTCTAAGAACATGGCCTTGTCCTCGTCGGGAAGCTCCGCTATTTCCTGCTCCATTTTGGCGCATATGGGGAGCACCTGGCTGCCCTCGGTGTCGGCAAAGGCTTTAACTGCCTTATAATATTCGCTGTTTTCGTAGTCGGCGAAGCCGTCCTCGTCCATGTTGGCGGCGTAGATGACAGGCTTCAGAGAGAGAAGCTCCGAGGTGGATATAAGCTCCATATCCTCCTGGCTGCAATCGTAGCTGCGGGCGGATTTGCCGTTGTTGAGATGCTCCAGAAGCCCCTCGAAAACCTCGGCCTCCCGGAGAAATTTTTTGTCGCCCTTGGCGGCCTTCCTGGCCTTGTCGATCCGGCGCTCCACCATCTCCATGTCGGCCATGATAAGCTCGATGTCGATTATCTCAATATCCCGGAGCGGGTCGGTGCTGCCCTCCACGTGGGTCACGTTGTCGTCGTCAAAGCAGCGGACAACGTGAACTATGGCGTCGGTCATGCGGATGTTGGAGAGAAATTTGTTCCCCAGGCCCTCGCCCTTGGAGGCGCCCTTTACAAGGCCGGCGATGTCAACAAACTCTATGACCGCCGGGGTGTACTTTTTCGGGGAGTACATATCCGCCAGATAGTCCAGACGCCCGTCCGGCACCGTGACCATGCCCACATTCGGCTCGATAGTGCAGAAGGGGTAGTTTGCCGCCTCGGCGCCGGCGTTTGTTATTGCGTTAAACAGTGTGCTCTTTCCCACGTTGGGAAGTCCAACGAT
>CAZBUH010000138.1:0-3791 GCA_964495095.1 uncultured Oscillospiraceae bacterium
TATATTCCAGGACGGGCCGCCAGAGGGCGGGGTGTCCCGTCTGCTCAGGGAATGTGAGCGTAAAGCAGATGCAGATATACGCCAATGCGGCCCGGAGCAAAGGCTCATCCCGAGCCTTGAATAATATTCCGGCGGATAAGGCAGCGCTCTGAAGAATAGAGCTGGCGCCCAGTATTGTTGACTGTTTTAATCTCCTTCAAAATTTCGTAAGGTTTGCTCATCAGATGTACTGCCGCGGAACCCGGGCCTGCGCGGGGAGAATCGCGGGCGGCAGTCAGAGTGTGCCTCGATTTTGTGAGATGGCACATGATTTGCCCCTCCCTAAAAAATTTTGAGCTGAAGGCTCAATGAGAGTATGTAAGAAACGGATTTGTTCCGGTTCGCGCAAAAAAATATCCCACCGCTGACAGGTGGGATTGACATGGAATGTAAATATGCTGCCCTAAAGCCAGAAATAATTACGAGCCGTCTAAAACAATAGACGGCCCGTAAACATTTTTATTTTTTCTTTAATTTATTGCAGTGTTTAGACCATTGTTTCGAAGCCCTCATAACCGGTTTTGCGTGTCAGAGCTTTTATTCATAAGCTAATTCTAAAGCAAATATGGCGAGACAACCCACCGGGCTGACTTCTCGCCTGGTTTTTGTGATCCTGTTTTGCAACGGGGCCTTTTATTTTTCCAGGACTTTTTTCAGGAATATGCCTGTGTAGCTATTTGGATTCGCGGCGACCTCCTCGGGAGTGCCGGTGCAGACTACATTGCCGCCGCCGTCGCCGCCCTCGGGGCCCAGAACGATTATGTGATCGGCGACCTTTATAACGTCAAGGTTATGCTCGATTACCACAACCGTGTTTCCGGCGTCGGTGAGCTTATTGAGGACGTCGATAAGCTTGTGCACGTCCGCCATGTGCAGGCCGGTGGTAGGCTCGTCCAGGACATAAAAGGTGTTCCCGGTGCTGCGCTTTGAAAGCTCCGTGGCCAGCTTCACGCGCTGGGCCTCGCCTCCAGAGAGGTCTGTGGAGGGCTGGCCCAGTTTGATATAGCCAAGCCCCACATCCCGGAGGGTGCTTATCCTGTCCCGTATTTTCGGCAGGTTTTCAAAGAAAATACATGCCTCGTCAACTGTCATGTCCAGCACGTCGTAGATGTTTTTGCCCTTATATTTTACCTCAAGCGTTTCCCGGTTATAGCGCTTGCCGTGGCATACGTCGCAGGGGACGTAGATATCCGGCAGAAAGTGCATCTCTATTTTCAAAAGGCCGTCTCCGGCGCAGGCTTCGCACCGGCCGCCCTTTACGTTGAAGGAAAAACGGCTCTGGCCGTAGCCCTTGGCCTTGGCGTCCTGGGTGGAGGCGAAAAGCTCCCTTATATCGTTAAAAACGCCTGTGTAGGTGGCGGGATTTGACCGGGGCGTCCTGCCGATGGGACTCTGGTCGATATTTATGACCTTGTCCAGATACTCCATGCCGGATATGCCCCTGTGCTTTCCCGGCCGGACCTTTACCCGGTTAAGCTCTGCCGCCAGGGTTTTGTAGACCACCTCGTTTATGAGGCTTGATTTTCCGCTGCCGGAGACGCCTGTGACGCAGGTGAATTTCCCGAGAGGTATCTCCACATCGATATTTTTAAGGTTATTTTCGGCGGCGCCGGTTATTTTCAGGAATTTTCCGGTGCCGGCGCGCCGGGTTTCAGGGACAGGTATGCTCTTTTTGCCGCTGAGATACTGGCCGGTGACGGAGCTTTCACATTTTTTAATGTCCTCCGGCGTGCCGGAAAACACTATCTCGCCGCCGTTTGAGCCGGCGCCTGGACCCACGTCCACGATGTAATCTGCGGCGTTTATGGTGTCCTCGTCGTGCTCTACCACAATAAGGGTATTGCCCAAATCGCGGAGCCGCTTCAGGGTGGCCAGCAATTTTTCGTTATCCCGCTGGTGCAGGCCGATGGACGGCTCGTCCAGAATGTAGAGCACGCCCATAAGATAGGAGCCTATCTGGGTGGCAAGGCGTATTCGCTGAGCCTCGCCGCCGGAGAGCGTACCGGCGCTGCGGCTTAAGGTCAGGTATTCAAGGCCCACATTTTTAAGAAAGCCCAGCCGTTCTTTTATCTCCTTTAATATGCGCCCGGCTATCATGGCATCCTTCTCACCCAGTCGGAGGTTGTCTATAAAATCCAGAGCCTGGGTCACGGACAGACTTGTAAAGTCGGCGATATTTATGCCGCCAACGGTGACGGCCAGTACCGCTTTTTTGAGCCTTTTGCCGTGACACTCGGGGCACTCGTGCTCCGACATGAACTGCTCCAGCTCATACTTCATGGCGGTGCTCTGGGTCTCCTTGTAGCGCCGCTCCAGATTGTTCACTATGCCCTCAAAGGGCTGGCTGAGGGTCCCCTTGCCCCGGGGCTGGTCATAGTACAGAGTGAGCTTTTCGCCGTTGGTGCCGTAGAGTATAACATCGAGGACGCCGTGGGGCAAATCCTTTATTGGCGTGGAGAGCTTGAATTTATATTTTTTGGCCAGGGCCTCAAAATACATTTTTGCAACGCCGTCTTTTTTTATGTTGCCCCATCCGGCGGCGGTAATACCCCCCTCCTCGATGGAGAGGGACTGGTTTGGGATTATTATGTCAGGGTCAACCCGGAGTTGGGTGCCCAGGCCGGTGCAGGCGGGGCAGGCCCCGTAGGGGGCGTTGAAGGAGAACATACGGGGCGTGAGCTCCTCTATGGATATGCCGCAGTCCTCGCAGGCGTAGTTCTGGGAGAACATAAGTTCCCGCTCCTCGCCCACGATATCCACGATAACGATGCCGCCGGAGAGATTTGAGGCCGTCTCGATGGAGTCGGTGAGACGGCGGGTGATGTCCTCTTTTATAACAAGGCGGTCAACTATGATCTCGATATTGTGCTTTTTATTTTTGTCAAGCTTTATTTCCTCGGTAAGGTCGTAAATGCTGCCGTCGGCCCGGCAGCGGACGTAGCCGCTCTTTTTCGCGTCCTCAAACACCTTCAGGTGCTCGCCTTTTCTGGCCCGGACGACAGGGACCAGTATCTGGACCCTTGTGGCCTCCGGCAGGGACATGACCTGATCCACTATCTGGTCCACGGTCTGCTGCCGGATTTCCTTGCCGCAGACGGGGCAGTGGGGCACACCTATTCTGGCCCACAGGAGACGGAGGTAGTCGTATATCTCGGTCACGGTGCCCACAGTGGAACGGGGGTTGCGGCTGGTGGTTTTCTGGTCTATGGATATGGCCGGGCTGAGGCCCTCGATATAATCCACATCCGGCTTTTCCATCTGGCCCAGAAACTGTCTTGCATAGGAGGAGAGGGACTCGACGTATCTGCGCTGACCCTCCGCATATATTGTATCAAAGGCGAGGCTGGATTTCCCGCTTCCGGATATGCCTGTCATAACCACCAGCTTATCACGGGGTATCTCCACATCCACGTTTTTGAGGTTGTTTGTTCTTGCGCCCTTTACGATAATGCTGTCTGCCATGTAAAGTTTCCCCGGGAATGCCCGGGGGCCTCCTCTTTCTCTTTTTAAGTGTTTTTACGCGCCGCAAACCGACAGCGCAGCGCAGGGAAAAAACCGCGGGAAAATGTCCCTCGGGGCCGGGCTGCGGCTTTTCGCTTACACGGCTGCCGGCTCTCTGCCGGTATTCGGCTCCTCTTTTCGGAGATTCGCGTTTGCCAGCATAAGCTTTATGCGGTTTTCCTGATTTATCTTTGTGGCGCCCGGGTCGTAGTCGATGGCCACTATGTTGCTCTCGGGCTAGTCGTCCTTGA
>CAZBUH010000139.1:0-3736 GCA_964495095.1 uncultured Oscillospiraceae bacterium
AAGGGCAAGCAGGGCCGCTTCCGCCAGAACCTTCTGGGAAAGCGCGTGGACTACTCCGGACGTTCCGTTATAGTCGTCGGCCCTGACCTTAAAATTTACCAGTGCGGCGTGCCGAAAGAGATGGCGATAGAGCTGTTCCGGCCCTTTGTTATGAAAAAGCTGGTGGAGGACGGAATCGCAAATAACATCAAATCCGCCAAGAAAATGGTGGACAGGGGCCGCACAGAAGTGTGGGACGCCCTTGAAGTGGTGATTAAGGAGCATCCGGTGCTCTTAAACCGCGCGCCTACGCTCCACCGTCTGGGTATACAGGCCTTTGAGCCGATACTTGTAGAGGGCCGGGCCTTAAAGCTCCATCCGCTGGTCTGCACAGCATATAACGCGGACTTTGACGGCGACCAGATGGCCATACATGTGCCCCTCTCCGCAGAGGCCCAGACCGAGGCCCGCGTGCTTATGCTCTCCGCCAACAACCTGCTCCATCCGAAGGACGGCCAGCCTGTCACTGTTCCTACCCAGGATATGATACTGGGCTCCTACTACCTTACGATAGTAAAGACTGACGAGCCCGGCGTTGGCAAGGCTTTCAGCACCCCTGATGAGGCCGTCATGGCCTACGGCGAGGGCGATATCGGAATGCACGCGCCTATAAAGGTCCGTGTCACAAAGACTATCGACGGCGTTGAAAAGAGCCGGATAGTCGAGACGACTATCGGACGCATAATTTTCAATAACCCCATACCTCAGGACCTGGGCTTTGTAGACCGCTCCGACCCGGAGAGGGCGTTCAACTATGAGATAGATTTTGTAGTCGGCAAAAAGCAGCTGGGGCAGATAATCGAAAAGTGCATCTCCCGCCACGGTTTTGCAATCTCCGCCGAGGTGCTGGACAACATAAAGGCCCAGGGCTACAAGTACTCCACAAAGGGCGCTATTACCATCTCCATCGCCGATATGACGGTGCCTGAGACGAAAAAGACACTTATCGCCGAGACAGAGAAAAAGGTCGTAAACATCGAGCGCCAGTACCGCAGAGGCTTTATCACAAACGACGAGCGCTACCGCCTCGTTGTGGCAGAGTGGGAGCAGACCACCAAGGACGTTACTACGGCCCTTCAGGACTGCCTCGACCAGTTTAACCCGATTTATATGATGGCCGATTCCGGCGCCCGAGGCAGCATGAACCAGATCCGTCAGCTTGCCGGTATGCGCGGGCTTATGGCCGACACCTCCGGACGCACCATAGAAATACCTATAAAGGCAAACTTCCGTGAGGGACTTTCCGTTCTGGAATATTTCGTATCATCCCGAGGCGCCAGAAAGGGCCTTGCCGATACGGCCCTCCGTACAGCGGACTCCGGTTACCTTACAAGACGCCTTGTTGACGTAACCCAGAGCGCCATTATAAGAGAGCACGACTGCGGCACCCGGGAGGGAATCGTTGTCCATGAGCTTGTGGAAAACGGTCAGGTGGTAGAGAGCTTTGGCGAGGCCATCCACGGGCGCTTCCCGGCGGAGGATATCGCAGATCCCAAGACGGGGGAGATACTCTATTCAAGAGACGACATGCTTATGCCCGCCGACGCCAAGGTCCTGGAGAGCCACGGCATTCATGAGGTGAAGATACGCTCCGTTATCGAGTGCGAATCCGAGAGCGGCGTCTGCGCCAAGTGCTACGGCGTCAACCTGGCCTCCGGCACGCCTGTGTCAATAGGCGAGGCTGTGGGCGTTATCGCCGCCCAGTCCATAGGCGAGCCGGGCACACAGCTTACAATGCGTACCTTCCACACCGGCGGTGTAGCCGGAGACGATATCACCCAGGGCCTGCCCCGTGTTGAGGAGCTTTTTGAGGCCAGAAAGCCCAAGAAGATGGCTATCCTCTCCGAGTGCGGCGGCAAGGTGACTATCGAGGAGACAAAGAAGAACGTCATGTGCAGCGTGACGGTTACAAACCCCGACGATGGTGAAGTATTCTCGGTGCAGATACCCTATTCGGCCGGCATCCACGTAAAGGACGGGGACGTTATCGAAAAGGGCACCACGCTTACCGACGGCTCCCTTAATCCCCACGATATTATGCGCATCCTCGGCAAGAGCGCGACCCAGGATTACCTTATCCAGCAGGTACAGCGCGTCTACCGTCAGCAGGGCGTTGACATAAACGATAAGCACATCGAAGTCATTGTCCGCCAGATGATGCGCAAGGTGCGGGTGGAGGCTCCGGGCGACACGGGTCTGCTCCCCGGCACCACTGTGGATATACTGGAGCTTAAGCATGCAAACGCCGAGGTGCAGAAGCGCATCGACGCCGGCGAGACGGAACTTAGAAAGGCCGATTACACCCAGCTCCTTATGGGCATTACAAAGGCTTCCCTTGCAACGGAGTCCTTCCTCTCTGCAGCCTCCTTCCAGGAGACTACGAAGGTGCTGACGGACGCCGCCATAAAGGGCAAGGTTGACCACCTTGTGGGCCTTAAGGAGAACGTAATAATAGGCAAGCTTATCCCGGCGGGCTCCGGACTTTCCGTGTACCGGGACTACCAGGAGAAGATAGACGGCAAGCCCGTCACCGCAATGGCCGCGGCCATGCAGGAGGCGGAGCAGGAAGAGGAAAACGATGTGGATCTCTCTGTGCTGAACTCCATAGGCAACGCGCTGTAAACTGAATACGGCATGGCTTTGGTTAAGCCCTCTGAGCGTCACCGGCGATCAGAGGGCTTTCTTGCTGTGAAAATTTAAAATGCACGGCAACTTGCGGGCGGTTTTCAGCATGTTGCCGTTATGCGGCTTTCTTTTTCGGGGGAAGATGGTATTATTATAAAAAAACAGGCGGTGAGCAGAGTGAGAGTAATAATTGAGGAGATAGGGGAGGACCGGGAGGAGGAGATTGTCCTCCGGTGCCGGGAGGCCAGCGCGATGTGCTATATGCGGGAGGCGGCGAATAGATATTGCCAGAGAGCCATCTGATGCAGGGCGCGTACAGCGGGATGGATGCCTGTTTTCCCCAGGAGGTAATAGACGGCATACGCCGCGCTTTTGACAGCCAGCTCTGTTTCTTCGACCACGCCGTGGCGGAATGGCAGATGTACGTTGCGGTGGCCGCGTCGTCGGCGGTGCTTATACTTATATACGTTCTGCTGAACACCTTTGGCAGGCGAAGGAAGAAAGGTTAACGTCCGGCGTTATAAAGGCTTTGAATTGTAAATGCGGGATAAGCGCAGCTTATCCCGCATTTAATCTTAAAACTTATAAATTAATTGGAATCTTTTTGTTGACGGGCAGAGAATTTTATGTTATCATAACTAACTGCGTGGTATAGCTATGCCTATGCCGCCGGGGGCGGGAATATTTTATAGTATTTCTGCTAAAAATATCTTATACTTTCAGAAAGGAGGAAGAAAATGCCAACCTTTAACCAGCTTGTGAGAAAGGGAAGACAGGTCGCTTCTTACAAATCCAACTCTCCTGCCATGCAGAAGGGTCTCAACACTCTTAAGAATGTTGAAACAAACCAGCCCTCGCCCCAGAAGAGAGGCGTGTGCACAGCCGTCAGAACGACCACCCCGAAGAAGCCTAACTCAGCGCTTCGCAAAATCGCCCGTGTACGTCTTACAAACGGTCAGGAAGTCACAGCCTACATCCCCGGCGTCGGCCATAACCTTCAGGAGCACTCCGTGGTTATGATCCGCGGCGGCCGTGTCAAGGACCTGCCCGGCGTCCGTTACCACATCATCCG
>CAZBUH010000140.1:0-3702 GCA_964495095.1 uncultured Oscillospiraceae bacterium
TTATAGCCCACCAGGCCCCAGGAGTGGTGGGAGGAGGTGCAGGCGGTGACGGTCTCCTTGCCGTAGGTTTTCTGCAGGCGCTTTATCTCGCGGGCCACAAGGCTGAGAGCCTCGTCCCAGGAGGCCCGGCGGTAGCCGGATTTTCCGCGGTTTTCGGTGTTGCGGTTTTTGCCGTCCGGAGTCTCCACAAAGTCCTCGCGGATCATGGGGTATTTGAGACGGTCATAAGCGTATGTCTTATCCCTCTCGCAATAGCCGAGGAGGGACATTGTGGTTTTGCGCTGGGGTGTGTATTCCTGGCCCCGGGCCTTGATTACCCAGCCGGCGGGGTCGTCGTCCGTAAGGACTATGGGGCGGACACGGCGAATAACGCCGTCTATCGTGTGCAGGGTCATGGGACCGCCCACACACACGCTGTGTGTGATACGTTCTCTTTTACTGTCGGAACGCATGGCGTGTTTTTCCATAATGCGCTATCCTCCTTATTTTACTTCTACCATCTGCTGGGCATATTCGGAACGGGGGTCTATCTCCACCATTGTGCCCACGTATTTTCCGTCTTTCCGCTCAAAGCAGCGCATATCGAAGTCCTCGATGACGGGTATCCAGAAAACGCGGCCGTCGGGACCCTGATAGTGCTTGCCCAAGTGAAACCTGTGGAGCAGCATCGGTATCTCGCCGCCGGGAGCGTCCCAGGTTTTCCGGGCCTCGCCGTAATGCAGGTTGAGGAAGGTGGGGTCAACCACGCCGTAGCGCTCCATGCGCATGGGGCCGATATCCTTCCAGTCGTCCGGCAGAGAGCGGATTGCGTCTATAATGCAGTTATATACGTCGGTGCCGGGCATCCCGCAGCCCTCAAAATTTTCATACCAGATGCGGAATGCGTTTATGTGCTCGCTGGGATGGTCCTTAAGGGCCTCCTTCACCTTGACGAACAGCTCTTCCCTGGTCATGGTGACATAGCCTTCAGGAAGATGCAGTGTATATTTTTTGACAAGATCCACGGTACTTCCTCCTTATCGAATAACGCTGCCGCCCACAAGGCCGCTTACGTCCTCAATGGGCCCGGAGCGGAGCTCGTCGCCGTAGCCGTAGCTCCAATCGGTGGGTATGCTCTCAATGTCCATGAGCTTTATGTCACCCAGTATGACGCCGGTGCCGGCGTACTCCTCCCGGAGCTTCTTTTCGGCAATAGCTCTGGCCTCCTCCTCGCTCTCGGCGCAGACTGCGGTTTTAGCCGTGGAGCAGAACAGGTATCTGGGCTCGGTGGGCTTTTCCAACTGGTTTTTTGCGGCCTCAAAAAAATACTTCTTCATTTCGGCTGCCTCCTTAATACATCCGGCGGTCCGGAATCTCCCTGGAGTTTATCCATGGGTCATATTTTGCCATAAAGCTTTCGTCGTCCCCGGCGAAGGTATACTGGCCAAGCTCAGAGGGGTGGACCCACTTATACTCGGCGTATGCGCCGGCGGCGGGCTCGGTCTGCCAGGTGTTCACCGCCTCATAATAGGTGTGGTAATCGCATTTTGTATGGCTGTTATGGGTTATGTGGCCTATGTAAAGCTGCTCGGTGGCGCCGTCCTGGGGATTTTTGTGGCCTATCATCGTCAGCTTGCCCACCGTGACCTTCATGCCAAGCTGCTCCCACGCGATGCGGGAGGCGGCCTCCTGGCCGGTCTCGTTGGTGCGCTCCCTGCCGTTGGGGAACTCCCAGACGCCGTCCCTGTTTTTGCAGATGAGGATGTGGCCGGTGGGGCCGGCGTGGTGCTGAATCAATACGGAAATGCTATTCATTTTAATGTATACACCTCTTCCCGTTATAGCTTAAAGCGAATACTGATGCTCTTCGGGCTTGCAGCCCTCTGCCTCCAACTGCGCGCCTACGCGCTCACGGAACTGGCGGACGGTTTCCAACTGAACATTCCTGTCGATGCGCCGGACCTCAACACCGTCCTCACAGACGCTGGCCCATTCGGTGAAGCCGCGTCTGGTGCTTCTGCAAATGAATTTATAGGTTTTCAACATTTCATCCTCCTTCCTTTTCGCTGCTTTCGGCTTTTTCCTGCCAACTCATGAAATCAACGTCCTCGGCGGGGAGCTGACCTGTTGCGTCCAGATAGGCCACGATGCCGTCTTCCGCCGCGACCATGACCCCCATGGGGTCCATGCCTTTTTTGTAGGATATGCGGAACATCTGGTCTGAGAGATGGGCCAGATTTTTGATAACGGCCCGGTGCTCATTACTGTGCGTAAAGGCCTTGCACCTGCCCTCCTCAGACCCGATGGGGTGGATATAGCAGAGATACTGGCCGCTCCGGGAATAGACGTACATTATCTCCATCTGGGATAATATGGCCGCCATATCGCCTCCGTCTATGGCCTCCATTAGGCTGCCGCCGTCTTTTTTAAGCGGCTCCAGCCTGACTTTTTCGTCCAATGCCGCACTCCTCCCTTTAGTCTCATACATTTTAATTATAAACTTTGGTACTGTTCCAAGGTCAAGTATTTTCCTTAAAGAAAATAATAAAAAAACCTATGGCTTTTTTATTATATTATGATATAATGTTATAATCAATAGTTATCAAGTCATAAACAAAATTTCTCATACGCCGCTTATGCGGAATATGGAGGGGACAGCATGAACGACAAATTTAAGCCCGACAGCCAGAGTATCGTTTCATTCAGTCTTATGGGGCCGGAGAGCGGCGGCCCGTGTCTGGTTGACTCCAAGGATAACCGGATCACCCGTATCCGCCCCTACGCCTATGATAAAGAATATACCGATAAAAACTGCAGCCCCTGGAAAATTGAGGCCAGGGGGCAGACCTTCGTACCCCCGGATCGGGTGACCATCACCCCGCTGGGGCTGGGCTATAAAAGCCGGGTCTATTCCCCCAACCGTGTGAAGTACCCCTTAAAGCGGGTGGACTGGGACCCCAAGGGCGAGCGCAATCCCCAAAACCGCGGGAAAAGCAAATACGTCCGCATCTCCTGGGACGAGGCGGCGCAGATATGCGCCGACGAGCTGAAAAGGATGAAGGAGACCTACGGGCCGGAGGCCGTCCTGTGCGAAAGCGATATGCACGGCGAGGGCAAGCGGGTGGCTCCCAGCCACGGCTGCCCAAACCGTCTGCTTGCCCTGATGGGCGGCTATACCCTCCAGATGCGGAACATGGACTCCTGGGAGGGCTGGTACTGGGGGGCAAAGCACGTCTGGGGCATGGAGCCGGTGGGCGAAATGGCCCCCACGGCCAACCTGTATCCCGACATTGCAAAAAATTCGGATATGCTGCTGTTCTGGGGCTGCGACGCTGAGACCACGCCTCTGGGCGTGGTGTCCCATCTGCCCTCACGGCTGTGCTACTGGTTTACCGAGCTGGGAATCGAGTCGGTATACGTCTGCCCGGATTTGAACTACGCCGCCGCCGTCCACGCGGATAAGTGGATACCCATCCTGCCAAACACCGACGCGGCTCTGCAGCTTGCCATTGCCTACGTCTGGCTGACGGAGGGGACATATGATAAGGAATACATCGCCACCCACGCCCACGGCTTTGACAAATTCACGGCCTATGTCCTGGGTGAGGAGGACGGCGTGCCCAAGACCCCAAAATGGGCCGGCGAAAAGTGCGGTGTGAAGCCCTGGACCATCAAGGCCCTGGCCCGCCACTGGGCGAAAAAGACCACCTCCATCCTCCACGG
>CAZBUH010000141.1:0-3697 GCA_964495095.1 uncultured Oscillospiraceae bacterium
ATGGGAAATTATATGTTATAATAACCGCAGCGCGGTTATTATAACGCGCATACAGACGGCATCGAAAAATTCACGGCCTTTTTCGGCCGCGAGGAGGAAAATTACGAAAGGGGTAAGCCGTATGCCGGAATTATCCAATCTGCGCCTTGCGGTGCTTATCGACGCGGACAACGCTCCACGGAGCCATATAAAGAGCATTATGGAGGAGGTCGCCCGGTATGGCACTCCCACCATAAAGCGCATCTACGGGGACTGGACCACGCCCAATATGGCGAGCTGGAAAAATTCGCTCCTTGAAAACGCCATAATCCCCATCCAGCAGTATGGATACACCACCGGGAAAAATTCCACGGACTCGGCTATGATTATAGACGCCATGGACATCCTGTACGGAAGCGCTGTGGACGGGTTCGTGCTGGTTTCCAGCGACAGCGACTTTACGCGGCTGGCTCTGCGGCTGAGAGAAGCCGGGATGAAGGTGCTGGGGATCGGTGAAAAAAAGACGCCGGGACCTTTTATCGCGGCCTGCGATAAGTTTATATACATCGACATACTGACGGCGGGCCAGGAAAAACAGGACCAGGAAAAGCCGGCAAAGCAGCCGGCAAAGCAGGTAAAGCAGAAGCCGAAGGTGCCCAAGGCAATTGAGGAGCTTATCGCCGCTTCCGTCAACGACCTTGCCGACGAGGACGGGTGCGTTTTCATGGGCGAACTGGGAAACATGCTTCTTAAAAAGCAGCCGGATTTTGACTGTCGTAATTTCGGCTTCAGGAGCCTTTCGGCTATGATAAGATCCATGAGCCGGTTTCAGGTGGATTTCCGCCAGACCACCGACCCGAATATAAAGCATCCGTATGTAAGGGACAAGGAAAGCGTATAGTATCAAGATGACTCATAAAAAGCGAAAACACATATTTTTAAAGCTTCTCATTTTACTGGCCGCAGTCTGCGGTGCGCTGCTGCTTGACAGCAATTACAGGATAAGCGTGGAGGAATACGAGCTGAGCTACGATAACCTGCCGGCCGCCTTTGACGGCTTCCGGGTGGTGTCGCTCACCGATATCCACGCTGCGGAATTCGGAGAGGGAAACGGGAGGCTTATAAAGGCCGTAAGCGGCGCGGAGCCGGATATTATCTGCGTTGTCGGCGATCTTATAGACGGCGAGGGCGAAGGGGATATCGTATGTAATCTGATGCAGAAGCTTGTCCGTATAGCGCCGGTGTATTATGTCACGGGAAACCACGAGTGGGACAGCGGGCAGCTCCCCCAACTGCGGGAGATATTGGCCGAATGCGGCGTTACGATGCTGGAAAACAAGTACGTGACAATAGAGCGGGACGGGGAGGAGATTATCCTGGCCGGGGCAGAGGACCCAAACGGCTACGCCGACCAGAAAACCCCGGAGGAGCTTGCAGAGGAGATACGCCGGGACCGGGGTGACGGGTATATCATGTTCATGTACCACAGGAACAACCGGCTTGAGGAGTTTTCACGGCTGGGGGTGGACACCGTGCTGTCGGGCCACGCCCACGGCGGCATAGTGAGGCTCCCCTTTACCGATGGCCTTGTGGGGCCGAACAGGGAGATATTCCCCAGTTATACCAGCGGCGTATACTCCATGGGAGCCACGGACATGGTGGTGTCCCGTGGCTTGGGAAACCACACGGGCTTTCCCAGATTCCTTAATAACCCCCACATACCGGTCATAATTTTAAGGACAAAATAAAAAGTCATATATCTCTCAAACGGCGCATATGATAAGCGTATAGCGCTTTTTGAGAGGTGATAGTATGAGCTGTGATTTACACGGAGAGAAGCCGGATATAGACGATCTCATATTCGGAGATAAAGGGACTGTACCCAGCGAAAGGTGAGGCCGGGCGGAAATCGCCCGGCGCGTCCTTCGCACAGAAAGATAAAAGAAACGGGGAATGGATACAAATGACAGTTGAATTTGAAGATTATAAGGTGAAATTAAACGGCCTTAAGCCGGTACTGGAAAATCTGGGCGGCGCCCTCAAGCTGGAGGACGCCAGGGCTGAGATTGCCGAGCTGCAGAAGCAGAGCGCCGCGGAGGGCTTCTGGAATGACTTATCAAATTCCCAGAAGGTGCTCCAGCGCACAAAGCAGCTCCAGAATAAGTGCGCCATGTATGATAAGCTGTCCTCCAGGTGGGAGGATATGTTCACCCTCTGCCAGATGGCCATCGAGGAGGAGGACGAGAGCCTCCTGCCGGAGCTTGAGGAGGAATACACCTCCTTTGAAAAGGATTTGGAGACCGCCCGGCTCTCCACGCTGCTCTCAGGCGAGTACGACGGCTCCAACGCCATACTCACCTTCCACGCCGGGGCCGGCGGCACCGAGGCACAGGACTGGACCCAGATGCTCTACCGCATGTACACCCGCTGGGCCGAGCGCCACGGTTATAAGTATACGCTTTTAGACTACCTTGACGGCGAGGAGGCCGGCATAAAGAGCGCCTCCATACTTATAGAGGGCGAGAACGCATACGGATACTTAAAGAGCGAGAGCGGCATACACAGGCTTGTCCGCGTGTCGCCCTTCGACGCCTCGGGGCGGCGGCACACCTCCTTTGCCGCGGTGGAGGTCATGCCGGAGATATCCGACGATATGGATGTGGATATCCGGCCTGAGGATATTGAGATGCAGGTCTACCGCTCCTCCGGAGCCGGCGGCCAGCACGTAAACAAGACCTCCTCGGCCGTGCGCCTTATCCACATACCCACAGGCGTCGTTGTCTCATGCCAGACCGAGCGGAGCCAGCACCAGAACAGGGAATACGCAATGCGTATGCTGCGCTCGAAGCTTGTGGAGATAAAGGAGCGGGAGCACCTTGAAAAGATAGACGATATAAAGGGTGAGCAGATGAAGATAGAGTGGGGAAGCCAGATCCGCTCATATGTTTTCATGCCCTATACTCTCGCCAAGGACCACAGGACAAATTTTGAAAACGGCAATATAAACGCCGTGATGGACGGCGACCTGGACGGTTTTATAAACGCCTACCTGAGCATGAAGGCCGGAGAAGAGGATAAATAACATACGGTTCCGGCGGCCGGCTGTCTCCCCGGCCGCCGGAAAAGGTCGAAAAGAATAATTTTATACTGTTTTTCGCCTGTGTGGGCGGCGGAAGCGGTCCTCCATGTATCGAAACGTTCCGCCGCAGCGCTTGTGTCGGCGGTAGATGTGCTGCCGGTTCGCTGGATAGCGGACGGCCGTTTTGGTGACGCCGTGCTTCTCCGCGCAGCAAATTGGGGATCGCCTGAAGTTACCGGTCAGGCCGTCTTGACAAAAAAACAGAATTGGAGTACAATCTGTTCAGAATTGGTATGAAACAAGTCCATAAACACAGAAGTGTTTCACTTTACTTTATTCCCGTTTTGTTTAATAATATATACTATGAAGGTATGCGTTTTCTCTGAAGAGAGACAGCGTGTACCTTTTTGTTTTAGGCGCACGGCTTATTAAAATTCATTTTTAGGAGGACAAAACAATGGCAGTGCTTGTAACGGCTGCATGGCTCGGCAGGGCCGCATCGGCTTTTATCTCACAAAGATGACATTATGGGCACAGGCGTCATAATTGCCGTTGCCGGAATGGACGCTGCGTCGGACATTACTGCAGTCTGTCTGCTGATGAATGAGTCGGCTCCCGATGAAGTTGTTATATCCCCAT
>CAZBUH010000142.1:0-3694 GCA_964495095.1 uncultured Oscillospiraceae bacterium
ATGAAAAACCTCGGGTTTATGCAGCAGGTGACGGTGTGCCGGCTGACCACGATGGATATAAGCCGCGATTCGTCCGAAAAGATACTTGAAAAGGATGAGCTTGATAAGCTGCTGGATAACCTGAACACAATGAAGCTGTAAAACGGGGGATGAATATGGAACGGGTAAAAATATCAGATAACGTTGATTTTTCGCGTATTATACAGGGCTTTTGGCGTGTAAACTCCTGGAATATGAGTACCGGCCAGCTTACGGATTACATTAAAATGTGCATGGACAGAGGAGTGGACACCTTTGATACCGCAGACATATACGGCCTGGGCCAGTGCGAAATTGAGGTGGGCAGGGCCCTTAAGGGCCTGAACAGGGACTCCTATAAAATTGTGTCCAAGGGCGGCATATTGCCGTCAAATACCGGAGGGGCCAGCTATTACGATACCACCTACCGGCACATCACAGAGGCCTGCGAGCTGTCCGTTAAAAAATTAAACTGCGAATATCTGGATCTGTACCTCATACACAGGGAGGATCCGCTTATATGCCACGAGGAGGCCGCCGGGGCGCTGGCGGATTTAAAAAAGCGCGGCCTGATAAAAGAGTTTGGAGTTTCAAATTTTGACCCCTGGAAGCTGGAGGCTTTGAACAGTTATGCGGGCGGCGGTATAAGGATGAACCAGATTGAGTGGAACCCGTGCTGCTTTGAGCATTTTGAATCGGGCATGTTCGATTTGCTGCAAAAGCTCAAAATACATCCGATGATATGGTCTCCGCTCTGCGGCGGCCTGCTTCTCACGAGCGATTCGGAGCCGTACGCCAGGACGCGGAGCGTGTTGGCCGGCATGGCGGAGAAGTACGGCGTCAGCATAAGCACAGTGGTGTACGCCTGGATATTAAAGCACCCTGTAAAGGCCATGCCTCTCTGCGGCAGCGGCAAAATCCAACGCCTGGACGAGGCCGTAAAGGCGCTGGATGTGGATATTGAGCGCGAGGATTGGTATAAGATTTACGCCGCAAGCGGGCAAAAAACTATACGCTGAGGTGATGCGAACATATGGGTTATTTCAATTTGTCTGAAAAATACATGCTTGACAGGAACGAGGACGTGCTGCTTTACAGCGAGGCGGAGTATCTCCGGCGGCGCAGCGCCGTTATAGCCGAGATGAAAAAGCGGGGGCTGGAGCTGCTTATAATCTCCAATCCCTGTGAAGAGGCCTATGGCGCGTGGCTTGCAAACGACACCTCCTGCAGTTACATTTTGCTGGATGCCCACGGCGAGCTTACCGTTGTATATGGTTACGGCACCGGCGATGATTCCGGGCGGGAAATAGCCCCGGGAACGACGGTAAACCGCAGGGAGATTCACCGTTTAATCCCGGGAGTCCGGTATGTGAGCGGCGTGGATGTGGGTTACATATTAAACCGGATCCCACGGGACGGCAGTATCGGCGTAATAAACCGGCCGACGCTGGGCCGCAGGCTTTGGGAGAAGCTTTCCTCCGCGAGAAACGATTTGAACTGGGTGGATATGCGCATACCCGTGGGGCTGCTGCGGGCGGTGCGCAGCGCCGAAGAACAGGCGGCAATACATGGGACGGCGCAGCTCCATGAGAAGCTTTTTGCCGCGGCGCCGGTATTTATACGGGAGGGCCGGTATGTGCGGGAGGTAGTCCGTGATCTTACCTACTGCGCCTGCGAGCTGGGCGGCGGCCGGGATGAGACGTCCATTTTCATACTGGAATACGGACTGGAAAACACCAATAAGCCCATGCCGTCGAGAAGCGCCATGATGGAGATGATTAAAAAAAGTGACCAGCGTATAGCGCCGGGCTTCCGACTGCTGGTTATGGTGGAGATGAGCCGGCATTACGGAATGGTGCTGGATACCGGCAGGAATTACTCCGTCGGGGAGCCCCATCCCGCCGTAAAGCGGGTGGCGGACATGACCGTGAAGGCCCAGGAGTACACGGCCTCGCTTATGCGGCCTGGGGCCATACCTTCAGAAATAGAGGAGAAGGCGAAAAAATACGCCGGGGAGCTGGGAATCAATATGCTCACCTGGAATCTTCTCCACGGCCTCGGCAACACGCGCACGGAGCTGCCGGATTTGAGAGACCCAACCACAAGGGACATTCCGCTTCTGGAAAATATGTTCCTGCTGTGCGAGCCGAACACCTGCATACCATATGGCAGCGAGGCTTCGCCCAGCTATGACGCGGAAAATGTGCTCGTTATACCAAATACTTATCTCGTCACAGGTGAAGGGGGTGTCCGTACCGTTAATTATCCAAGCGGGATAACGGTACTCTGATAATGGCAGATATGAGACGATACAACGTGCAGTACTGCATGAACATGACACTTTCAGACGGCGAGCTGCTCCGGCGGCACGGGGCGCTTCAGAAATACATGAGCGATAACGGCATAGCCTGCGCCATAGTTTTCAGCCGCGACGGGATATTCAAAAGCTGGCTTGCCGGAGAGTATATGGCTGGCTTCGCCGGGGCGGGGGATATAATCCCGCAGAGCGGCGACAGCTACATAGTTTCGGAGGAATTTTTAAACTTCGGTTTTTTGACCGGGAATGAAAATTTTGAGGATTACGTATCCGATTCCAACTACCCAAATGTCAAAATGGCAAAAAGGTTTTCCGGCGCGCCGGTAAAACGGGCCGTGTCAGAGTCCGGCTGCTGCACCATCGGAATATACCACCCGGATGAAATGAATATTGAAACTGCGGAATATCTTTCGAAAATCGTTCCCGGGGCTGTGTATTTGGACGTTACTGAGCCCTTTGACAGAATACGCATGAAAAAAAGCCGGGAGGAGATAAGCTGCATAACCGGCTCCGTGAGGGCGGTGGAAAATGCTTTCCGTGCGATGCCCTCTGTTTTAAAGGCGGGACTTACGGAAAATGAGTGTATAAACCGTATAAGATATGCGGTAAATGAGGCGCTGGTGGGGAACATCAATGCCTGCATGCGAAACAGCGTAAAGCTGGTATCGTCCGGGCCGGACGCGCCTGCTGAAAGCGGAGCTTATAAGTATCCGGGCAAGGTGCTGGAGGCCGGGGACCGGGTGGATATCACCTTCCACTGCGTCACCCGCGACTGGGCGTACGGAATGGCCGCAAGGAGCTTTGTAATGGACGATTCCGTTCCGGAGAAAACCAGGGCGCAGTGGTCGGCGGCGGTGGGCGCCTCGGAGCTTGCGGCCTCAATCTTAAAGCCCGGCGTTACACTGAAGAAAACGGCCCGGAAGGTAAACGATTATCTTGTGGAAAAAGGCAGCAGGGCTGATGATTCCGTTTTCCTGTACTCCCTGTTCTACGGTTTTCCCGAGGAGCCGTGCCTGCACAGCTATTCGGAGACTATGCCTCTGGAGGAGGGCGCTGTAATCTGCGTATGCCCGCGGGCGGCATTTGGAGACAATGCCCCGATGTGCTGCGGCGATGTATATGAAATAACTGAAAAGGGCTGCCGCCGTTTGGGGGAGCTGGATAAGGAAATCACGGCAATCGGCCGGACATAAAAATAATCCGGCATCCTTATTGTGATGCCGGATGGAAAAGGCGGTTACTCAGCCGCGGCGGCTTTGGGCGCTGATTTGCGTCCCATTATCTCCGATTTAATGAACAGATCCCTTGCAAAATACGCTGCGCCCAGATTGCTCTGCTCCTCAAAGCTGCCGAGGGAAC
>CAZBUH010000143.1:0-3614 GCA_964495095.1 uncultured Oscillospiraceae bacterium
CGCAGCCCTTGATGCCCAGATCGCCGCCGCCCAGCTCATAGTGCATGGACGGGCCAAAGGCGGCAAGACGGATGCCGGGGCCGAAGGTCCAGGCGTCGTCAGCGTCAGCCATAGAGCAGACGCCCTCTGTAACAAGGGCAATCTCCTCACGCCACAGGGCGTGCATGAGACGGTTTGCAATAAAGCCGTTCTTCTCCTTGTTCAGGACAACAGGGGCCTTGTCATACTTTTTATAGAAAGCGCGGGCAGTATCAATGGTCTCCTTGGAGGTCTTTTCGCCGCCGCAGATCTCAATAAGGGGCAGCAGATACGCAGGATTGAAAGGATGTCCAACAATGATGCGCTCAGGATGCTGGGCCTCGGAAGCAATCTTTGTAACAGGGGTACCGGAGGAGGAGGAAGCAATGATTCCGTCGGCGGGCATGTACTTCTCCATGACGGCCACCATCTCATGCTTCTGCTCAAGATTTTCAGCGCCATTCTCCTGGACAAAATATACGCCGGTGAAAGCCTCGGCGGGATCGGTGGTAATCTTTATCTTATCCCAAATCTTTTTGCCGTCGTCCACAATGCCGTACTTTACGTAAGAATCGATCGGCTCCTGAATTTTCGGGATAGCACGCTCCTTGGAAGCCTCGGAACGGACATAAACATTTACATTCAGTCCCTTGAGGGCAAAATAAGCGGCAAATCCGCCGCCGATAGTGCCGGCGCCATACATGCCGATAGTCTTGATGTCGTCAACTTTAACCATGGTAACACATTCCTTTCCAAAATTTATAATCGCTCTGTCCGGGTATGCAAAGCTCCCCGGACAGCTCAGATTAGTTGTACTTATGCCAGCCCTCGCCGGACTTGCGGCCGTACTTCCCTTCCTCAACCAGCTTCAGGAGGGACTTAGGCGCCGACCAATCCGTAACAGGCAGCGCTTCCAGAGTCTCAGTGACATGGGGGAAAGTGTCCAGTCCGGACATGTCCATCATCTCGAAGGGCCCAAGGGGATGGTTAAGGCCGAGCTTGATAGCGGTGTCGATATCCTCTATGGAGGCAACGCCATCCTCATATTCGTGAACAGCCTCCAGCATAAAAGCAAAGAGGCAGCGGTTTACGATAAAGCCCGGAGTGTCGGTACGGCAGAGAACAGCGGTCTTGCCCATGCCGGAGGCAACCTCGCGGACAGCCTCAACCGTGGCGTCGGAGGTGTAGTTTGAGCGAATCATCTCCACAAGCTTCATGGCAGTCACAGGGAAGAAGAAATGCATACCCATGCAGCGCTCAGGTTTTTTGCACTCCTTTGTAATCTCGGTGATAGACATAGAAGAGGTGTTGGTGCAGAGCACCGCGTCGGGACGGCAGATTTCGCCCAGCTCCTTAAAGGTGGACTGCTTCAGAGAGAGTATCTCCGGAGCGGCCTCAATAACGAAGTCAGCATCCTTTATGCCAGCCATATCGACGGTCGTGGTGATATTTCCAAGAACGGTGTCAAGCTCCTCCTGAGTAGACTTGCCCTTGGCAATACGCTTTTCCAGGCCGTCCTTAATAAGGTTTACGCCATTGTCGCAGAACTCCTGCTTAATGTCCCTGAGGATTACCTTGTAACCCTTGAAGGCCGCAATCTGAGCAATACCGCGGCCCATCTGGCCAGCGCCCAGAACGGCGATAGTCTTGATTGCCATTACACATATCTCCTTTTAAAATTGATTTTAAAAATCAGTTGTTGGTAAACACCGCAGGACGCTTTTCAATCATCGCAGCCATCCCCTCTTTTTGGTCGTGCGTATCAAAAAGAAGCGTGAACTCCGTAGTCTCCTGCATCTTGCCCTGAGTAATAGTCTCCAGCGCCGCTTTGTTGACTGCGGCCTTGGCGGAGGCAAGAGCGCACGCCGGACGGGCCTTCAGGCGCTGAGCTACCTCAACGGCCTTGGCGTATATAGCGTCATACTCCGCCTTTGCAGCGGCGGCCTCTGCGGCCTTGTTGGCGGCTTTCAGCGCGTCAAGGCTGCTGTCCCCTGCTTTCTTTGCGGCCTTAAACGCCTTTTTGGCATCTTTGGCGGCCTCGTCAAGCTCAGGGCTTCCGACTACAAACCAGTTCAGCAGGCCGAGATCATATGCCTCTCTGCCAGTGATGGGATGAGCGGGGTCGGAGAGCATAACAAGCTCCTTTGCCTTTGCCGCTCCCACAAGGGCAGTGGCTCTTGCGCATCCGTTTGCGCCGGGGATTATTCCGAGCCCGCATTCCGGGAATGCAAGGCAGGTACGGGGCCCGCCGACACGGAAGTCGCATGCAAGAGGCATCTCAAAGCCGCCGCCGAAAGCAAATCCGGCAACAGCGGCGATAGTAGGTATGGGCATTGATTCAAGAATATTATTTATCTCGATGGCAAGTCCGGAAAACTCCTTTGCATAACGCGGCGTGGCATCGGCCATTTCCTTGACATCAGCCCCTGCGGCAAAAGCCTTTTCGCTGCCGGTAAGAATAAGCACCCGTACAGAGGGGTCGGCCTTTAACTCGTTTATAGCTGCCATAATATCCCGGTTTATCTCGGAATTAAGAGCGTTAAGGGCCTGTGGCCGGTTGAGCTTTATAGTCGCTATACCGTCCTCCACCGTATAAATTATATTTTCGTAAGCCATCATTTAGCCTCCGATCGTCTGTCCGCCATCAATAAGCAGATATGTACCGGTCATGTAGTTAAAGCAGTCTGAAGCCAGCGCCAGCACAGGTCCGGCAATCTCTTCAATAACGCCCAGGCGATAGAGTGCGGTACGCTTGCTCATAGTTGTGTAAACAGGTGTCTTTTCCCCGTTGGCGTCAAGGAAAATATCCTCGTTAAGAGGCGTTACCACATAACCGGGGCAAACGGCGTTTACGGTAATATTATAGCGCGCGAACTCGTTAGCCATGGTTTTTGTAAGGCTGAGGACTCCGGCCTTGGAAGCGCCGTAGGGTGAAACTCCCTTGCCGCCTATAAGTCCGCCGACAGAAGCCATATTGATTATCTTTCCGCCCTTCCCCTGCTTTACCATCTGCTTTGCGGCGGCTTTTCCAAAGAGAAAAACGCCCTTAAGGTTTGTGGCGATGACCTTGTCAAAATCGGCCTCGGTCTGCTCGTCTCCGCCCTTGTCGTCAACAATTCTTGCGGTCTTGCCGGAAATGCCGGCGTTATTTATCATAATGTTCAGTTCGCCGAAAGTCTCGACGGTCTTTGCAATAACATTATCGATATCGCTCTGCTTGCCGGAATCCGCAGGGATGCCGATGCACCTGCCGCCCTTGCAGTAGTTGGCGTTAAGGTCGGCAGCGGCCTCTTCGACCTTGGCAGCGGTACGGGCGGTAATGACCACGTTTGCGCCGTATCCGCAGAAGGAAGCAGCAATGCCGAAGCCAAGTCCCTGTGTGCCGCCGGTGACTATAACTGTCTTGCCGGACATGTCAAAGGAGGGCATTGCGATTTTTCTGTTAGCCATTAATATTCACTCCTAATCTCAATGAAAAACACGAAAAGCACACCATTGGGGCAGGCACATAGCCTGCCTCAATGCCGTGCCGGTCTTAAAATTTATTTCTTCTGAGCGGCCTTTACTGCGTCAAACCTTGCGAGCATGGCGCGAGG
>CAZBUH010000144.1:0-3576 GCA_964495095.1 uncultured Oscillospiraceae bacterium
GCCGCCGCTGGGTATTTTATCAAATCCCGCCCGGGCGGTTGACAACGCCTGCGGGCGGATACTATAATGATTTTGAAATTTCTTGAACTGCTATAACCGGAGGGAAACGATGAAAAGCTTTATAAAAGCCCTTGCGCTTATATCTGCCCTTGCGCTTTTGGCGGGCTGCAGCGGCACGCCTAACGAGGCGGACGATTCAGAGACGGCGCCGCCGGCTGTGACTGAACCTGCGGAGAAGCCTGTGGAGGAGACGCCTCCCGCCGCCGCCGAAATTCCAACGGAGACACCCGGCGAAGCGCCTGTGGAAACGCCCGCTGCCAATATCTCCGATTACGTTATCGACGGCAGGACGGAGCAGGGCCAGTATACCGACGAGGTCGGCAACAGCTATAACTACAGCTATGTGCTGCCGAACATCATTATAAATTCCGGCGACGCCCGGGACGTTAACGCGGAGATAGTCTCCGCCTACGGCGGGGAAATCGACATGGAAATGCAGAATATGAAGGATGGGTACAGCCTCGCCCTGCTCAACGCGGACTATACCGCAGCGATAAACGGAGATATCCTGTCAATACTCATAGAGGCGGAATACGACTGGGGCTACACGGGCTATACTGCGTATAACTTCAGGATATCCTCCGGCGCGGCTGTAAATTACCTGGACGTCATCGCCCAGGCCGGCTTCAGCGAGGAGGAGTACTACGAAAAGGCCGGAGACGCGGCGAAAAAGGCGTTTACCGACATGTACGGCCGGGAGGACGACATCTCCGAGGATATGCAGGACTTCTATCAGGCGCAGCTTGAGAACACCCTGAGCGCAAATGATTTCAGAAGCGTTTACATAGACGGGAACGGACAGCTTTACGTCCTGGCGGATATATACGCTCTGGCCGGGGCGGATTCTTATCCCGGCTGCCTGCCGGTAGAGTAAACCGGAAGAGTAAATATAAAAAAGCCTGTGCGCTTCTTCTGAGGCGCACAGGCTTTTTATTCAGGCGTTTTCCGACAGGAGCTGCCGGTTTCTCCACCGGCCGCTGAAGTAGTAGGCGCAGCCCATTATTACGGAGACGAAGCCCGCAAGGGCGTTTCCGAGGAAAAATCCGTTGAGGCCCATGCCGGCGGTTATGCCCAGAAGCAGGCTCAGGGCGATGCGGGCGACCACGCCGTCGGCCAGGGCGATTACAAGATTCAGGGTGGTAAAGCCCACGCCGTTTATGAGCCCAAGGGTGGGACTCATAAGGGCGAAGGACAGGAACATCAATATGGATATGTGCATATAGTCCGGCGCCATGGCCAAAACCTCCGGCTCCCCGTTGAATATGGAGAATATCTCCTCAGGGAAAAACCATGATATGACGGCCAGCACCACCCAGAACGCAAGGCACAGTCCCCAGCAGGTCCACATGACGCCCGGTACGCGCTCCGGTTTTTTGGCGCCCATGCTCTGGCCTATCATTGCCGCGGAAGAGGCGATAAGGGAGGAGGTGACGATGCTCATAATGCTGTAGAGCTTTTGGCCCACGCCGTTTACGGCGGAGGCGACGGTGCCGTAGTCGTTTATATAGGAGGTCACATACATCATGGAGAGGGTGATGGCGAGCTGCTGGAACATAAGGGGTATGCCGAGCTTCATGATGGTTTTCAGCGCGTCCATATCGGGTCTGAAGCTTGCGGGTCGGAAATCAAAGCCGAACATATTCCGCCTTATGTAGAGGTAGACAATGGCCGACACGAAGGACACGGCCTGGCTTATGGAGGTGGCCAGGGCCGCGCCGAAGGCCCCCATGTCCATACCGGCTATAAATACAAGGTCCAGAGCCAGGTTTACCGCCGTCGCTATGGCGGCGAATATCATTGGCTTTACCGATTCCCCCATGCCGCGCAGTATGGCGCACACGGCGTTGTAGCCGTAGAGGAAGAAAAATCCCAGGCAGCATACCACAAGGTAGTCGCAGGCCTCCTCCATTGCCTCTGCCGGGGTGTTCATGGCCGAAAGAATAAAACGGTGGAGGACTATGCCCAAAACGGTAAGGACCACAGATATGGCGCAGATTGCGGATATCTGGGTGCCGATGGCGGATTTGAGCTTATTCGTATTCCCAGCCCCTACAAGCTGCGAAACAAATATCTGGCCCCCGGTGGAGATGGATATTCCGGCGATGGTGAGCAGGTTTGTCACCTGCCCGCCTATGGAGACGGCGGAAAGCCCTACGCTGCCGCCGAACTGGCCGATAATTATCATATCCACTATGTTGTACAGGGCCTGCATCAGATTTGCCGCCATAAAGGGCAGGGAGAATATTATAAGCTTTTTCGGGACGCTGCCGGTGGTCAGGTCGTTTACAAGAGTTTTTTCGTTCAATTGCCGCTCCTTTTCCTGTTCTTGTCATAGATTATCCAGAGACCCTTTACAAGGAGGTCGTCGTCGATGGTTATGTCCCTGCGGCGGCAGCAGGGGATTATGGTCTGGGCGATGCCGCCGGTTGCTATTACTGTGGCTTTTTCCCCAAGCTCTTCTTCGATCCTGCCTATAATGCCGTCCAGCATTGAGGCGCTGCCGTATATAAGGCCGCTCTGCAGGCATTCAATGGTGTTCCGGCCAATCACCTTTTCCGGGGCCTCCAGGCTGACCTTTGTGAGAAGGGAGGTACAGGAGGCGAGGGCGTCATGGGAGACCTTCACTCCGGGCATAATCTGGCCGCCGAGGAAGTAGCCGTCCTTATCTATGACGGAGACGGTAGTGGCCGTGCCCATGTCTATGATTATCTGGGGCCGGGGGTATTTTGATATGGCGCCCACGGCGGTAACCACCATGTCGCTGCCCAACTGGCTGGGGTCGTCTATGCGGATATTGAGGCCGGTTTTCACGCCCGGGCCCACGATAAGCGGTGATCTGCCCGTAAACCGCTCTGCCGCGGTTTTCAGAGGGGCGCAGAGAGGGGGGACGACGGAGGAGATTATAGCGCCCTCCACGTCCTTCCGCTTTACGCCGTAGATTTCCATAATGTGCTTAAAGTCTATTGTGTACTCGTCGGCGGTCCTGCCCCTGTTTGTGGAGATGCGGGCGATAAAGTATATCTTATCACTGTCCACGCCGCCTAAGACGATATTCGTGTTGCCCACGTCTATTGCCAGAATCATAAAATCACCTGCCGAATAAATTGTTTGCGCAATATTATTTATTATGTATTATTCACCGGGAAAAATCAAGCCCCTGTCTGCCGGGCGCTGGCCTGCCGTGTGTAGGATTACAATAGATGATTAACCCTCGATAGGGGCAAAAGACATATATAAGTCGGCAGAGATAGATTTATCTGCCGTTTTGCCTGTAATCAGGCGGTTTGCTTTATACGCTGCTTTGCGTGCTCTTCCATTTTTTCCGCTGTGGGAATATTGACGATCCCGACATAGGCATAGTAGATGTCAATGCGGGTGTATTTGCCGGTAACTGCAATCAGCTTTTCCGCATTGTTCGCGGCAGTATCGGCTGTATGGATTTCTGTGCTCAGCCATTTGGCTTCCGTCTTGATTTCCGCCTGCTCGCTTTCGTACCCTTCCGTCAGCCTGTAGAAC
>CAZBUH010000145.1:0-3549 GCA_964495095.1 uncultured Oscillospiraceae bacterium
ACCGGGCATATATGGCCCTGAATTTCTCCCTGTCGGCCTCAGAGTCCAGCATTTGCAGTTATACCGGCATTTTTTGCCTCCTCTCATAGTGGGGTTGCAGCGTTAAAGCTCTGATATTAATATTACATCATAACCGCCGGATATTGTCAACAGGCGGTTTCTCCATGCCGTACCTCTTATTTTTAACCCCTCACCCGTTTCCAGGTGGAGGCGCCGCCGTCCCATGCGATTTCCAGAGTGCCGCCGGATATGTAATAGCTCCACAAATCAGAGCCGCGCCCGTCCGTCAGCCGGAGCCGCCCGTTTTCCGCACTGTATGTGCATGTCCTGTCCTCCGCGCTGAGATATGCCGTTCCGTCGGGAAAAAAGCCCATTAGCTCCCCCCGCTCATTTTTCCAGCTCCCCACAATCGACGTGCTGCCGCAGGCGCAGGCCATCGCAGACAGCAAAAGAAATATAAGCACAGTTACCAGCCGCTTTTTCATAAATTTATCCTCTGCCCTTCAATACCCGGCGCCGGCAGCGCCTGAAATGGATTTTCCGCAGAAAACCGCTGACGGTATAATATCATTTATAATTCATTTTGTCAACTATAAACATCTAAATGATAGTGTAATATCTTTTTGACCACTTTACTATACTATCATAGGGAGATGGTAAAATGGTCGCCGACAGAATAAAAAATTTAAGGGAGCAAAGCTCCATGACCCAGGCGGAGCTTGCAAAGCGCATGTGCATAACCCGTTCCAGTGTAAATGCGTGGGAGATGGGCATCTCGGTGCCCTCGTCCCAGTCCCTTGTGGAGCTGGCGGGGATATTCAAGGTATCCACCGACTATCTTCTGGGGGTGGACAGCTCCGCCTCCGTCAGCGTTTCAGGACTCACGGAAAAGGATATCCAGCTTGTCCACGCCCTCATATCCCATCTGAAGCTGAAAAATTCCCATTCCGAGCAGTAGGGGCAAATCCCGGAGAAGCGTTTTGACGTGCAAAAGCTCTATAATATGCCAAAGCCGGCAGTCATGGCCGGGCGGGTTGCCGCCCGGCCATGACTGCCGGCTTACTGTCTTTCCCGCAAAGCAGGAATTGCAGGATATTATATTTCAATCCAATATCTTTGGATAATGCCGCTCTGCAAGCTGGAATTTGCCGATAACATTTTTGAATTTTCAGCCTTTATTTTTCTTCCCCGCTGAAATGGCGGCAGAACTGTGCTATAGAGCATTTTTCGCACTGGGGCCGCCTCGCGTCGCAGACAGCCCTGCCGTGGAGCACCATTCTGTGGCAGAAATCGGAGGATTTTTCCGGCGGCAGTATTTTCCGCAGCTCCATCTCTATTTTCACCGGGTCCTTAGTATCCGCAAGCCCGATGCGGTTTGTGAGCCGTATGCAGTGGGTGTCAACCACATAGGCGGGCTTATTGAAAACGTCCCCCAAAATAAGGTTCGCGGTTTTCCGGCCCACGCCCGGGAGCTTCAGCAGCTCCTCCATGGTGTCCGGCACCTTCCCGCCGTAATCACGCACCAGCATCTGCGCCGCCGCCACTATATCCCTCGCCTTGGCTCTGAAAAATCCGCAGGACTTTATGTATTTTTCGATATCCTCCGCCTGGGCCGCGGCTATGGACTCCAATGTGGGGTAGGCTTTAAAAAGCGCCGGTGTGACCTTGTTCACCCGCTCATCTGTACACTGTGCCGCAAGGCGCACCGAAAACAGCAGCTCATAGTCCTTTCCGTAATCAAGGGAGCACTCCGCCAATGGGTAATCCGCCTCCAATAGCCGGATTATTTCGTCTATATGTTCTCTTGCGCTCATATCCGCGCCTCCTATCCCACTATCTCTTTCATCGCCTGTACAAAGGCCTCCATCTCCGGGCCGCTTCCTATTGACACCCGCAGGTAGTTGTCTATCCTGGGCTTATCGAAATACCGGACCAGTATGCCCTTTTCCCGCAGCGCGGAGAAAATTTCCCTGGCCGGGAGCTTTTCGTGGGTTATAAATATGAAATTGGAGCTGGAAACGGGCGACGAAAAGCCCAGCTTTTCAAGCTCCGCCGCAGTTTTCTCCCTTGTGTCGGTTATTTTCCGGCAGCAGTCCCGGAAATACTCCCTGTCCCGCACGGCGGCGGAGGCGGCGGCAATGGCCACCCTGTCCAGAGTGTAGGAATTCATGGAGTTTTTCACAAGCTCCAGCGCCTCTATAAGTCCCGGATTGCCGAAAGCGAAGCCAACTCTCATCCCTGCAAGGCTGCGGGATTTGGAGGCGGTCTGGACCACAAGGAGGTTGGGGTATTTCCCTATAAGGCCCACGGCCGACTGGGCGCCGAAATCCACATATGCCTCGTCCACGATAACGACCTTTTCACTGTTTGCCCTTACAATCTCCTCGATTTTCTCAAGGGGCAGGGCGAGGCCCGTAGGCGCGTTTGGGTTTGCAATCAAAACCCCGCCGTTTGGCTCTCTGTACTTCTCCACCGGCTGGGTAAAATCGTCGTTTACAGGTATGAGCCTGTAATCTATCCCAAACATATTGGCATACACCGGGTAGAAGCTGTATGTAATATCCGCGAAAACCACCGGCTCTCCGGCATTGAAAAACGCCGGGAAACAGAAGGCCAGTATCTCGTCCGAGCCGTTCCCGAGGAAAATTTCCTTTTCCCCTGCTCCGTAAAATTCCGACAGCGCCCTTTTGAGCTCCATCCCCTCCGGGTCCGGGTACAGCCTCAAATCCGCCGAAGCGGCGCTTTTTGCCGCCTCCAGCGCTTTTGGGGAGGGGGGATATGGGTTTTCGTTTGTATTCAGCTTTATAAACTTCCTGTCCTTAGGCTGCTCGCCCGGCGTATAGGGCGTCATGCCCTCCAGCCGGCGGCTCCAGAATTTATTCAAGGTACTCGCCCTCTCTCTCGATTTTTTTGACGTTCTTTTCGGCCCTGGACCTTGGGGTCATTATCTCCCGGCCGCAGCCGTCGCACCGGAGCTTGAAATCCGCGCCTATTCTGAGCACCTGCCAGCGCTTTGAGCCGCAGGGGTGCTGCTTTTTCATTTCAAGGATATCTCCTACCCGTATATCCATTTTGGCCCTCCGTTATAAAATTTGAAATTTCGGGTAAACTCCAAAAAGAAGGCGCGCAGGCGCCGTCCTGAATATTTTGGAGGAATACTTATGACAGTACAGCTTTCCGCAAGATTTGACAGCAGGGACGCGGCGGACCTGGCCGTCGCACGGCTGCGCCGGAGCGGTATAATATTCGACATAGCGGATATATCAAAAATCTCCGGCGATTTGCCCTCCGACTCCGGTTTCCCGGGCTCTATGGTGAATATAGTATACCCCTATTCACTTATAAACTCAATGGATACTCTTCCTGGCTACGTATACGGCGGCCAGCGCTTCGGCGCAAGGGCCCTTGTGGCCTCCGACGGCAGCAGGATAAACCCCGACTTTGATAAGGGCGACGCCATTTTGAAAATTGACGTGCACGATTACCAGCTTGAAAGCGCCAGAAGTATTCTGAGAAGCGCCCACGGCTACAGCATCCATACTTTTTCTT
>CAZBUH010000146.1:0-3524 GCA_964495095.1 uncultured Oscillospiraceae bacterium
CATTTTACCATAAGCCGTCCTTTTTTTCAAGCTGTTATTATATATTTTTAACGGTACCGGCGTTAAAAGCAAATTAACTTGACATAATCCCAGACGCGCTGTAAAATAGTTGAGACAGAATTTTATGAACATTGGGGAGTTCGTTAAAAATTCAGCATAGCCCCGTCCACTTTTTGTGGAATTTTTTGTAAATTCAATTTAGGATTGGAGGTGTGTATACTTACTATGCCCAGTTCACCGCTGTTTTATGGAATTTTTATTGCGATATTGGTTATCGTTGCCATTATAATGTTTATTCTTGGCATCACTTACCGCAAAAAGGTCTCCGAGCGCGAAATCTCCAGCGCCGAGGAGGAGGCAAAAAGGATCATAAACGAGTCGATAAAAAGCGCAGAGAGCAAGAAGCGCGAGGCGCTTTTGGAGGCAAAAGAAGAGATACACAAAAGCCGTACCGAGTACGAGCGCGAGGTAAAGGAGCGCCGGGCTGAGATACAGAAGCAGGAACGCCGCGTTCAGCAGAAGGAGGAAAACCTGGACAGAAAGACCGACGCCATAGAGAAGAAAAACGAGCAGCTCAGCCAGAAGCTTTCCGCCCTTGATGCCACAAAGGAAGAGATATCCATTATTAAAAAGAGCCAGCTTGAAATGCTTGAAAAAATTTCGGGCTACACTGCGGAGGAGGCCAAGGCATACCTTATAAAAAATATTGAAAATGAGGTCACCCACGACGCCGCCGTAAAAATAAAGGAGATTGAACAGAAATATAAGGACGAAGCCGACGAAAAGGCCAGAGAATATATCTCCCTGGCCATTCAGCGCTGCGCCGCCGACCATGTGGCCGAAGTTACCGTCTCAGTGGTTCCCCTGCCAAACGATGAGATGAAGGGCCGCATTATCGGGCGCGAGGGCCGGAATATCCGGGCGATAGAGACTCTGACCGGAGTAGACCTTATTATTGACGACACACCGGAGGCCATTACCATATCCAGCTTTGACCCGGTCCGCCGGGAGGTGGCCAGGATTGCCCTTGAGAAGCTTATTCTCGATGGGCGCATCCACCCGGCCAGAATTGAGGAAATGGTTGAGAAGGCCAAAAAAGAGGTTGACGCCACCATCAAGTCCGAGGGTGAACGCGCTGTGTTTGAGACCGGCGTAAACGGCCTCCACCCGGAGCTTATAAAGCTCCTTGGCCGCCAGAAATACCGCACCAGCTACGGCCAGAATGTGCTCAACCACTCAATGGAGGTGGCCCATATTTCCGGGCTGCTGGCGGCGGAGCTGGGCGTGGATATCGCCACGGCGAAGCGTGCCGGACTTCTCCACGACATCGGAAAATCCATCGACCACGAGGTGGAGGGCAGCCATGTCACCATCGGCGTGGAGCTTGCGAGGAAATATAAGGAGAGCGAGGAGGTCGTCCACGCTATCGAGGCCCACCACGGCGACGTGGAGGCAAGGACCGTCATCGCCTGTATCGTACAGGCTGCCGACACCATATCCGCCGCCCGTCCCGGGGCAAGGCGCGAGAACATCGAGAACTACATTAAGCGTCTCGAGAAGCTTGAGGAGCTTACCATGTCCTTCAACGGCGTTGAGAGTTCTTATGCAATCCAGGCCGGCCGCGAGATACGCATAATGGTAAAACCCGACCAGGTAAGCGAGGATCAGATGGTGCTCCTTGCCAGGGATATCGCCAAGAAGATAGAGGACGAACTTGAATATCCCGGCCAGATAAAGGTGCATCTCCTCAGGGAGACAAAGGCCATAGAATACGCAAAGTAATCCCGTGCCGGGAGGCCGGCCCGTGTAAAATAAAAATCCAGGACCCGTTTCGGGCCCTGGATTTTTTCGTTTTTAACGGCAGTCTGCGCTGTGATTTATTTTTTCACCGGCTGTGCTGCCGGAGCCTGGGGGTCTGTTATTACCTCTTTAAAGGATGTGGCAAGTCCGGCCAGCCCCTGAATCTCGGAGGGGATTATTATTTTTGTGGCCTTGCCGTTTGCCGCGGCGGTGAAGCTGTCAAGGGCCTTAATCTTGATATACGCCTCAGACGGGATGGCCTCGTTTATCTTCCTGATGCCCTCGGCGGTAGCCTCCTGCACCTTCAGAATGGCCTCGGCCTGGCCCTCGGCCTCCAGTATGGCGGACTGCTTTTTGGCGTCAGCCCTCAGAATGGCGGACTCCTTCTCGCCTTCGGCGATAAGGATGGCGGATTTCTTCTCGCCCTCGGCCCTGAGTATGGACTCACGGCGCTCACGCTCGGCCTTCATCTGCTTTTCCATGGCGTCCTGTATCTCACGGGGCGGCATTATGTTTTTGAGCTCCACACGGTTTATCTTGATGCCCCAGGGGTCCGTAGCCTCGTCCAGTATGGTGCGCATCTTCGTATTTATAATATCGCGGGACGTCAGCGTCTGGTCGAGCTCCAAATCACCGATAATATTACGGAGCGTTGTGGCTGAAAGATTTTCAATAGCCGTCAGGGGATTTTCCACACCGTAGGCGTAGAGCTTCGGGTCGGTTATCTCAAAGTACAGAACGGTGTCTATCTGCATTGTTACGTTATCCTTCGTGATGACCGGCTGGGGCGGGAAATCCACAACCTGCTCCTTGAGGGAGACGGTCTTGGCGACTTTCTCGATAAAGGGTATCTTGAGGTGCAGTCCAACGCTCCAGGTGGTGCTGTAGGCGCCGAGCCGCTCAATGACGCAGGCTTTGGCCTGGGGTACTATGCGGATGTTTTTCACAATAATAATGATTAGAAATAGCGCGACGATTCCAATTACAATATAGGGCCACATAAACTATTTTCCTCCTTATTCTTCTTTTATTTCAACCGGCTCTTTTACCGGAGAAACTATGAGCTTTACGCCGTCTATCCTGACGGGCTTTATTTTTATTCCTGCGGAGATATTTTCTCCGCTTTCGGATCTGGCGGTCCAGACCTTGCCATCGATATACACGGTCCCGGCGGCGGCAATATTATCGATAGGGTCCTTCACAATGCCTATCATGTCCAAAACCCTGTCCGCGTTTGTGGGCTTTACCTTGGCGTTTAAATATTTCCTCGCCAGCGGCCTTGTAAAACACAGGGCAACTCCGGAAACTACCACGAAAAGCGCTATTTGCAGCCACAGCGGCCCGTTGAAAGCCGCTGCGATAAGCGCCGCCAGCGCGCCCGCCGCAAACCAGATGGATGTAAGCCCGGCCGTGATGCCCTCGATTATAAGGAACAGGATCATAAGGCCAAGCCAAATAAATACCAGGTACATCTTCTACTCCTCCCTATTTCTTAATTAAAATTGTTATTGCTTATTTTGTCACAAATTTTGTTTAGGAAAAACATATTTTTAAAATAAGTGCTATCAATTCCTGCCTCTTTTCATTAATTACTAACGTAATTTTAATTTACCTACATGATAAACTAAATGCAGCAATTTGTCAATACCTTTTTGTAAATATTTTTCCTGTAAAATACTTTTTAAAACCGGAGGCAGTAAAATGAGCGGGAGCGCCCCGGGGAC
>CAZBUH010000147.1:0-3480 GCA_964495095.1 uncultured Oscillospiraceae bacterium
CTTTGCAATGCAGGGGCGGGCGTCGCTGGTGCCCAGCAGATAGTCCTCATATACCGCCCCGGCCTTCATGGTGGGGATGATATAATCGTCTACATATTCCTCGGTGAGATCCAGCACATAGAGCTTGGAAGCGCCCGTCTTTATCGCCTTTTCCTCCAGGCCCTCCAGCTCGTCGTTTTGGCCGACGTTTCCGGAGACGGCGATCACCTCGCAGTTATTGTAGTTCTCCTTGAGCCAGGGGATGATGATGGAGGTATCCAGACCGCCGGAATAAGCCAGCACTACTTTTTTTATATTTTCCTTGTTCATTATGTTCTCCTATCCGCCGCGGAGTTTCCCACAGCAAGCTGTTTTTTCAAGGCTTTGAATTTTTATGCGCCGATTATATAGCCGCGCCCGGGTTTTGTCAACGGGTTTTTGAGAATTTATTCATTTTTATGAATATTTGTAAACTTTATCTATGTCAGGCTGTATAAAAGCCGGGTTCTTGTGAATATTGATAGCATGCGCGGTTTTCCCGCTTATGGATAATCCGGCGCCGCCGGGGAAAAACTCCAATAAAGAGGTGATACGCAATGAAAGACGCGCCCATAGGCTTTCTCATGGAGCTGTCGAAAGACGAAAAAGCGCTGAGCCGGTATGCCCGCCTCTCCAGAGAGGAAAAGCAAAAGGTGCTTGAAAAAGCAAGCCGGGTCTCCAGCCGGAGGGAAATGCAGTCCATGGTAAGCGCAATCGGCACGGAGCAGACACAAATTTAATAAAAACAGAAAAAGACGGACAGAATCCGTCTTTTTCTTTGTCCCGTGGTATTTAGCTGTTGAAATTTAACTCCGCATCCTTTATATTTAAGACACCACATATTGGGAGTAATTATATGACAGATCAGGATCTGAAAAAATTAAAGCGCGCCGATCTTCTGGAGCTGCTGATTGCGGAGGCCACGGAAAATGAAGCGCTCCGCGCCCGGCTGGCGGAGGCGGAGGAAAAGCTTCGCAGCCGGGAAATCGCCATAGACGAGGCCGGTTCCCTTGCCGAAGCGTCTCTGAAGCTCAGCGGTGTGATACAGGCCGCCCAGGAGGCCGCAGGGCTGTATTTGGAAAACATAGAAAAGCTCAGCCGGCGGCAAGAGGCCGTCTGCTCCCGCCTTGAGGAGGAAAGCCTCCGCCGGGCCGAGGCTATGATCGCGGACGCGAAAGCGCGCTGCCAGGCGATGGAGGCGGAAACCAACGCCAAGTGCGAGGCCCTGCTGTCCTCCGCGCGCCGTTCCTCCGAGGCCTACTGGGAGGATATGGGGAGCATCCTTTCCCGGTATGGGAAGAAAACCTCGGAAAAGAAATAAACAAAAAGGGAGCTTTTCAGCGTCTCTCCCCCAGTAAGTCTCTTTTTCCCTTCATAAATGAAAGCAGGCGGCTTGTCAGCCGCCTGTTTTCATTGCCTGATTTTTTTTACTCTTGTGCGTAGATTGTGAACGAGGTCGTATACCCGCCGCAGGTCACCGTGATCTTGGCGCCGCCGTTTTTGGCCTTAAGGCACTCGATTTCGCACTGGTTGTTCTCCTTGGGAGTCAGGGAGAAGACCGTCTCATCATCCACAGACCAGGTGCAGGTCAAACCGGTAAGACTCATGGGATAAATGATCGCGTCGTAGGTGAGCACCTCGCCGACATGCATCGAGGGCCAAGTGGTCTCGTCCTTATTCTTGACCGAATTGCCGTACAAAACATCGATCTTCTCAATGTTCGGCGTCGGCGTGGGGGACGGCGTGGGGGGAGCCTCGATAGTGGGTGCGGCAGATACGGGAGCCACAGTGTTTTTAGGGCCGGTGCCTTGATCCGATCCATTGAGACTGGTGGACACCATAACGATAACCGCGAGGATAACTGCAACGACCAGAATCAGGCCGAAGATCATCTGCCATTTTGTGTTGGTCTCGGCCCGCTCATAGGAAGCGGTGCCTTTGACGGTGCCGGGGGTTGTCCCGGGGGTGCGGCCGCTTTGGGCCACTCTGCGCGTTCCACAGTTCGGGCAGCGGCTGCGCAGGGAAGAGAAGCTCTCTCCGCAGCGGCGGCATTTCACTTCTGGAATCATGCTCATACAAGTTCCTCCATTCTATACGGAATAGAAATTGGCATTAAACTACTTGTAAATAATACATCTTCTTTAGCCTTTCGTCAAGACTTGAGGTGCCCCTTCCCCCATTTTTTGGGGCATTTTTGGTGGAAATTCCCCACTTAGCCCCCAAATTTACTGTTCTTTCCGCATTTTTTGCGTTTTTCCTCCAATGTCCGGGCGCTTTTTCCCCGTCAATTTCTTCGCTTTTCAGCTTGCATTTCTTTCCAAAAGCAGGCTCAACAGCCGTCGATCTGCCCTGTCCGAAAGCCGGTTGGGGCCTCTCCGCGCAATTTAAAAGTCCCGCCGGGCTTTTTTGACGATATCTAAGACAAAGCGGACTTTGTCTGCACGCTAAGATACCCCCGGCAGTCTCCTGCCGGGGGTATCTTTACCACCGCCTGTCATTACAGGCTTTATGCCGCGTTGGTCCAGGTCAGGCGGCCGCGCATATCCTCGACCACCTGCTGTATCCGCCCGGGGGCGAAGGGGCTTTGCAGCCCGCCGGCCTCCACCGTGTCCATAAAGCCCTCATAGTCTCTGGGCAGTATCTCCAGATACTTTTCCAGGCCCGTCCCCTCCTGCCTCTGCTCCAGCTCGTAGATCTGCATGGCCACGTCGTTGCTCACGGGATAGCTTATGATATAGAAGGGCATCTCATAAAAATGCACGATATCCGTCCAGCTCATAGCGTAATACTCCTCGCTCTCGCCGTCATAATAGCCGTATTCCTTGGCAAGCTCCAGGGACAGCTCATTGAGCATCTCCGCGCTGAGAAGTTCGGGATCCGTGGAATATACGATCATCTCAAATTCCGCAAAGGAGGCCTGCTGGACATAGAGCTCAAGGGTATCCATCATTTTCATGCGGTAGAGGTTATCCAGCTCATCCCGGCTCAGGCTGTCATCCAGATAGGAGAGCACCAGATATTCCATTCCCTGGGAAAAGCTCTCCGACACATCGATGGTCTCGTAGGCGTCATAATTGACAAAAGCGTCCAGATAGTGGCCAAACTCATGGGCAAAGCTGAGGATATCCTCGGTATCCCCATAGGGGTCCAGGAAAATGAAAGGCGCTTCATAATTTGTCAGATAGGTCTGGAAGGACATGGCCGCCTTATCTGCGCTCACGCAGATATCATAAAGCTCATAGTCGGCCATGAACGTGAAAGCCTCCTCCACCTGGCCGCCCATTTTCTCCGCGGCGGAACGAAGAATGGCGAAAAGCCTTGTGTCTGAAAGATAATCGTAAGATATATCGGCATACGGGTCGGCGGCGATTACGCTTTTATAGAAAGGCACCATATATTCCTTGATATCCGCGATATATTCCGCCGCCTGCTCCGGGCTGTAATCCCGCTCGAAATAATAGC
>CAZBUH010000148.1:0-711 GCA_964495095.1 uncultured Oscillospiraceae bacterium
CTTGAAAAATCCAGTCATATCAAGGCTTTCCGGCTCTCTGAAATCATTCCCACTCCACCGTAGCCGGAGGCTTGCTGGTGATATCGTAAACTATCCTGTTTATATGCGGCACCTCGTTTACTATCCTCACGCTCACCCGGTCCAGAACGTCATAGGGAATCCTGGTCCAGTCGGCGGTCATGAAATCGGAGGTGTTCACGCTCCTTAAAGCCAGAGTATAGTCATATGTGCGGCCATCGCCCATGACGCCCACAGAGCGCATATTCGTGAGCACGGCAAAATACTGGCTCATGGTCCCCTCCAGGCCCGCTTTCGCCACCTCGTCCCTGAATATGAAGTCCGCCTCCCGCAGAATGTCCAACTTATCCTTCGTTATCTCACCGATGACCCTTATGGCAAGCCCCGGCCCCGGGAAAGGCTGGCGCATTACCAGATACTCCGGCAGTCCCAGCTCCCGTCCAAGCTGACGCACCTCGTCCTTAAACAGCATCCGCAGAGGCTCGATTATCTCTTTAAAGTCCACATAATCCGGCAGGCCGCCCACATTGTGGTGGCTCTTTATCACCGCTGCCCCGGCCTTGCCGCTGCCGGACTCGATAACATCAGGATATATGGTGCCCTGTACTAGATAGTCCACCTGGCCTATCTTTTTGGCCTCCGCCTCAAAAACGCGGATAAACTCCTCGCCGATTATCTTCCGCTTCCTCTCCG
>CAZBUH010000148.1:721-3422 GCA_964495095.1 uncultured Oscillospiraceae bacterium
CCTGCAAGCTTTGAAAGAAAAAGCTCCTCAGCGTCAGCCCGGACGAAATTAATGTCCCACTTGCCGAAGGCGGCCTCGACCTCGTCGCCCTCGTCCTTACGCATAAGGCCGTGGTCCACGAAAACGCAGGTGAGCTGGCTGCCCACCGCCTCCGCCACCAGCGCCGCGGCCACGGAGGAATCCACGCCGCCGGAGAGGGCCAGCAGCACCTTGCCGTCACCTACTTTTTCCCTTATCTGCCGTATGGCGGTCTCCTTATAATCCCCCATGGTCCACTGTCCCGTGGCCCCGCAGACCTCATAGAGGAAATTCCTTATCATATCAGTGCCGTGCTCCGTGTGGTTTACCTCCGGGTGGAACTGGACCCCGTAAAACCTCCGTTCCTCGTCGCATATGGCCACCGTGGGACAGGCCCCGGAATGGGCCGTAAGCTTAAAGCCGTCGGGTACCTTTTCCATATAGTCCCCATGGCTCATCCAGGTTATTCCCGTCTCCGGAAGGCCCTTGAAAAGCTTGCAGGAGCTGTCAAAATAAGTCTTTGTCTTTCCGTACTCCCTGGCCGAATCCTCCGAAGCCGCCGTCACCCGGCCGCCCAGATTGTGGGCCAAAAGCTGGCAGCCGTAGCATATACCCAGTATCGGTACCCCCAGCCGGAATATCTCCGGGTCAGCCTGGGGCGAATCCGGGGCGTAAACGCTGTTGGGGCCGCCGGTAAAGATGATGCCTATGGGCTTCATCTTTTTTATCTCCTCCACCGTTGTAGTGTACGGCTTGACCTCACAATAAACGCTGCACTCCCTGACCCGGCGGGCGATAAGCTGGTTATACTGGCCCCCGAAATCGAGAACTAAAACTGACTGACTCATATTTGACCTCCAAACGGAAAGAATAGTGTATATTCAAAAATAAGGAATGATACAAATTGGCAATTTCCTTTGTGCGCACACTGATAATTTTCGTGACCGTCATCTTCACCATGCGGGTCATGGGCAAGCGGCAGCTCGGAGAGCTGGAGCTGAGCGAGCTTGTGGTCACCGTTATGATATCCGACATTGCCTCCCAGCCCCTTCAGGATATCGGCATCCCGCTGCTTTACGGCCTTGTGCCCATTTTCACGCTGCTCTGCTCCGAGATACTCATATCGGCCCTTACCCTGAAAAGCGCCAAATTCCGCTCCTTTATCTGCGGCAGGCCCAGTATTCTTGTTGACAACGGGAAGATCGTCCAGTCGGAGATGAAGAAAAACCGCTTCACCCTCGACGAGCTGGCAGAGGAGCTGAGAAAAAGCGGCGTACTGGACATATCCACAGTAAAATACGCCGTGCTGGAAACCGACGGCACCCTGAGCACCATCCTGTATCCCGGCAACGCACCCCTCACCCCGGCAGACATGAACGTACAGGTTCAGGACGAGGGCTACTGCTACATCATAATAAACGACGGACGGATTTTGGAGGAAAATCTCCGGCTGGCGGGCTACGATATGAACTGGCTTAAAAAACAGCTCAAAAAAAGAAATATTACTGGGGCGGAGGACGTCTATATGATGTCCGTCATGGGCTCCGGTAAAATAGAATTTGCAGCAAAGGAGAATGCGCCGGAATGAAAAAGGAAATAGCGGCCGCTGTGCTTCTCGCCGCCATACTGGCCGGCACACTTATAAACGTGCACTATATAAACAGGATGTCCGCCGAGCTTACGCTCATTGCGGAGGACGCAGCCTCCTGCGCCCGGGCCGGCGACTGGGAGGGCGCCCAGGCGGCGGCTGGCCGGCTTGTGGACAGGTGGGACGGGCTTGACAGCTACACCCACATCATAATGCACCACAGCCAGATTGACAGCGCCACCGACGCCATGTACTCCCTTTTCGTATCGGCCTGCTCACAGGACGAGGGCACCGCCGCCGAGGCCCGCTCCGTTCAGGAGCGCATACGGAGCCTTGCCTCCATCGAAAGGCTCCGCTTCGGCAGCATTTTCTGAAATTATTTATCCATCAGAAGCTTATTCAGTTCCTCCATAAAGGTGTTTATGTCCTTAAACTGACGGTAGACGGAGGCAAACCGCACATAGGCCACCTCATCCAGCCCTTTAAGGTACTCCATGACCTTTTCGCCTATGGTCTCGGTGCTGACCTCATTTTCCATTGAATTCTGCAGGTCCTGCTCGATGCTGTCTGCCGCCTTCTGAAGCTCACCGAGGGACACGGGCCGCTTTTCGCAGGCGCGTATCATACCGTTTAAGAGCTTCGATTTGTCGAAGGTCTGCCGGCTGCCGTCCTTTTTGATGACTATAAGGGGCGTGCGCTCCATTATTTCATATGTTGTAAAACGCTTCTGGCAGGAGAGGCACTCCCTGCGTCTTCTGATGGTGGCCCCCTCCTCCGCCGGTCTTGAATCTATTACCTTACTCTCCTGGAATCCGCAATAAGGACAACGCACAGCAAATACCCCCTGTAAATATAAACAGCCGGACGCCGCCCCCGGCGGCATGGCCCCAGAATCCGGGCGCATCGCCCTGCGGAGGCGGCGCCCGCAAATATTACTTTTATTATAACACAGTTATTCCCATTATGTTACACAAATATATCATTATTGTGCCTTATATATCAAATATAGAATAAAAGAAGAAAAATGATATATTTTTGACAAATCTATATAGAAAAATTGATTATCTTTTTAGAAGTTCTTATATGCCGTTATAG
>CAZBUH010000149.1:0-3349 GCA_964495095.1 uncultured Oscillospiraceae bacterium
CTGATATTACAACGGTTCCGCAGCCTACAACGCAGGTTGTGATCGATCCTACAGAGCCTCCTGTTGAGCCTACTGATCCGCCGGTTGTCGATACTACCTCTCCTCCGGCTCCAACCGATCCTCCTGCAGAAAGTCCTGACGATCCGCCTCAGCTGTAAATATAAGCGAAAAAGAAAGCTCCCATATTTGGGAGCTTTTATTATATTAAGAACAAGTTTTAAAAAACTGCTTTTTTTATCATACGGAGTTCTTCGGGAGAAATGCAGTGCTTGAGATTGCCTTTATCCATGACGGAGAGCAGCTCGTCGATTTCTGCCCAGCAAACCTCGGAAACCTCCGATTCCTGGATCGTGAGCTGGTCGATGTCGACCTCGCGGCGGTAAAGGTATACTGCCAGATGTCGCTTGCATAATAAAAGTCCGGAAATTCTCCGGGGACGGCCAGCCAGAACATATAATCCGTCAGGCGCGACAGGTTATAAGCATAATAGCCCAGGTAACGGTTAAAGTACACGCAAGGCTCATAGCCGGCGCTTTTAATGGTTTCGCAAAAGGCCACGGCGCAGTCTGTGAGAATTTCTGGGTCAAGATCATCGGTACGGGCACCGCCCCCCTCTACCTTTTCCCAGTCGTAAACAACCGGCAAAGTCGTCTGGCGCCCCTGCAGGTTTTCAAGAACGAACTCCGCCTCTTCTATGGCCTCCTGTACAGTGATCGCCTGGGAGTAAAAATATACGCCCACGTCAAGGCCGTTATCCGCAGCGCCCTGAATATTGGCTTCATAATAGGGATCCAGATAAATCCCGCCCTCGGTATTTCCCCGGTAACCAAGGCGAATAAACGCGAAGTCTATATTTGCCGCAGCCTGGGACCAGTCGATCTCATACTGGTGCTCTGAAACGTCAATACCGCGCAACGTTTCAAAATCATCGCCTTCATAATAGGGCTGCCCGTTGATAATCCTAAAATCAGACTGCGTGAGCGGGTTCACATCCACGCCTTCCAGGGGCGTCATCCAGACCATACCAAAGCCGTCGTTTATATACACCTGACCTTCATGGGGATCCGGCTCCTTCGGCCGGAGGAATATGAACAGCAAAGCCGCCGTAAGGGCCAGAGCCAACACAAGAATTACAACCAGAGCCAATTTGTATTTTACTGCCGTTTTCATTCTGAACTCCATTCTTCGACTAAAACTGACAATGATTTTAACACATAAACAAGCTCATTTCAATTACGTCAAAGACGGCTAAAAGCATTCTTAAGAAAAATTCAAATTTTGCAAAAAAACTTGTTGACAAATTCCGTCGGGTTTGCTATTATTATCGAGCCGGTTAAATGCTGGTGTAGCTCAGTTGGTAGAGCAGCTGATTTGTAATCAGCAGGTCGGGGGTTCGAGTCCGTCCACCAGCTCCAGACCGCAGCCAAACAGGACAAACAAAATATGGGGGAATTCCCGAGTGGCCAAAGGGGACAGACTGTAAATCTGCTGGCAATGCCTTCGATGGTTCGAATCCATCTTCCCCCACCAAAAGAGACAAACAAGCTAAAATAAGCCTGTTTGTCTCTTTTTATTTTGCAGGCTGCTCCTCTCGAAGCCACCTGTAAAATAGCATAAAAATGGCCGGGGCTGAAGCGGTCAAAAAGTCCAGGCAGGACTCTTTTGACCGTTTCCCGGCAGTTTATCGTTTATATCCTGTCTGCAAATCGACGACGTTTCTGCATTCTCTCCCCGCCAGGAAAGCCGAGAGGTTCTCTGCGGCGATATCTATGATCCGCTCAAACGTTTCAGGCAAATGATAATACCCGGACACATGGGGCGTTATCACCAGCTTGTCAAGCCGCCAGAGAGGACTGTCCTCCGAGAGAGGCTCCACCTCCGTCACGTCTATGCCCGCGCCCGCAATAAGCTCCCGGTTCAAAGCCTCCAGAAGCACTTGGGAGGCCACCGCGCCGCCTCTTCCGCAGTTTATGAAAAACGCCGTGGGCTTCATCGCCTCAAAGCGCTCTATGGTGTACATGTGATGGGTACCTCCGGTTCCGGGCAGGAAGGAAGCCACCACATCCGCCCTTGGGAGCAGCTCGTCCAGCTTTTCCGTAGTGTAGAGTTCATCCACCTCATTAGGCCGTTCGCCTGCCCGGCGCTTTACGCCGATGACATACGCTCCCAGCGCCTTGGCCATGCGGGCAAAATACAGCCCAATATCTCCCAGCCCCACCACAAGCACCGTGGCGTCGCTTATAGAGACAACCGTTCCCGCATCGCTCCACCGTCCCTCTTTCTGCGCATCCCGGTACAGATGCAGCTTTTTTTGGAGCATCAGCAGCAGAGCAAAGGCATGCTCAGCCACGGCCTTGCTGTACGCTCCGGTGGCGTTTGTGAGGATCGTCCCCTCCGAGAGGACGCCGGGCTTTATATAGTCGTCCGCTCCGGCGGAGTTGAGCTGCAAAAGCCTCAAATTGCCGGAAGAACGGATCCATTCAGCAGGTACGTTGCCGATAATCACGTTGGCTTCCGCTACCTGCTTTTCCGTTACCTGCTGGGGCAGAACATAAGTAAATTCACAGCCCGCTCCGGCCTGCTCCAGCTTTTTTATATGCCGCTCCTGAACGGGCAGCGCTACAAGAACCTTCTCCATTCTTAACCTCCATTCGTCCCTTTCAATGCGCAGACAGGGCAGGCAGCACCGCCCCCTCATGCCGCAAAAGGAAGCTCTTTTTTTCGATGCCCCCTGCATAACCGGTCAAGCTGCCGTCAGCCCCCACAACGCGGTGACAGGGGATGATGATCGAGATGGGATTATGCGCCACAGCGCCGCCCACCGCCTGGGCGGACATGTGCTCCCGCCCCATTTTCTCCGCTGCACGCGCGGCAAGGCAGCCGTAGGTGGTCAGCTCCCCATAAGGGATCTCGCAGAGAAGCGCCCACACCAGCCGCCTGAAGGCGCTGCCCTCCGGGGAGAGCGGGAGACTGGATACCTCCGGCCGTTCTCCGGCAAAGTAAGCGTCGAGCCAGTCCTTCGCCGACTGGAGCACGGGGATACCGCTTCCCTCCTCCGGCGCTTCTTTCAGACCGCTCCTGTCATATTTTTGTCCCCTGATCCAGAGGCCTTTGATCCCCTCTCCGTTTCCGGCAATCGTGAGAAGGCCCACGGGAGAGTCATATTCTGTCGCATAAATCTTCATGAGAGAATTGTAATACTCCCGGCAGATTTTTGCAAGCTTTAAGCAGACGGAAGTGAAACCTCTTCCGTCTGCTTATACCTTAGCTGTTGAGAATGTTCATAAACTCGTCGCCGGTGATCGTCTCTTTTTCATACAGATACTCCGACAGCTCACAGAGTTTTTCC
>CAZBUH010000150.1:0-3329 GCA_964495095.1 uncultured Oscillospiraceae bacterium
CCGCGCCCCGGACGCTGAAAACAACGACTGTATGAGAGGCTTTTCTATGCTGAAAAAACGCTCGACTTATATAAAGGTAATCCTCGGCTCCGTAATATATGCCCTTGGCTTCCGGTACTTCCTGTACCCCAACGAGATAGTCCCCGGGGGCGTCTCCGGCGTCGCCATGATAGTGAACTATGTGGCGGGATTTCCCGTGGGCGCCGTATCCCTGGCGCTGAACGTACCTATCTTTATAGCGGCCTGGCGCAGCCTCGGAAAGGACTTTCTCATCGCCTCCTTTATAGGCGCGGCGGCATCCTCCCTCGCCATAGACATGTGCGGCTGGTTTTACGACAGTATTACTAAAGAGCCGCTTCTCGGCGCCATATTCGGCGGCATAATAACAGGCTTCGGCCTGGGCCTTGTCTTTTCGGCCGGGGCCAGCACCGGCGGCACCGACGTTATAGCCCAGCTTTTAAGAAAAAAATTCCCATATATGAACATGGGAAATATAATGCTTATCGTAGACTGCGTCGTTATAGTCTGCGGCGCGTTTATACTCAGGAGCTTCGACAGCGCCATGTACGCCGTAATATCGGTTTTCGTAAGCTCAAAAATAATCGACGGCGTGCTGTACGGCTTTTCTTTTTCAAAGGTATGCTATATAATAAGCGAAAAGCCCGAGGAGATAAGGGACAAAATCTACGAGTGCCTTGACCGCGGCGTTACCATGCTGGAGGCCAGAGGCGGCTATCGCGGCGACGACAAGCTTGTCATCATGTGCGCCATAAAGCGCCAGCAGACGGTGGAATTAAAGCGTCTTGTGGCCGAAACCGACGAGAACGCCTTTATGATTTTCTCCGAGGCCTATGAGGTATTCGGAGAGGGCTTTGAGGGAGTTGACATCCAGTGAATATTGAAAATGCAGTAAAAAACCTTAAAAAGCGCGGCTTTGACGTAAGCCGCTTCGGCACAAAAGAGGAGGCGGCGGAATATCTCGCCTCCCAGATAAAGGGCTTCAAGGTGGGAATAGGCGGCTCCATGACTCTCCGGGCCATGGATATCTACAACCGGCTCAAGGATGAAAATCAGGTCTACTGGCATATGACCCAGAGCGACCCGGAAAAATACATGGACGAGATGAACGCCGCAACCCATTTGTCGGAGGTCTACCTGTGCTCTGCAAACGCCATCGCCGGGACCGGCGAGATACTTAATATCGACGGCCGCGGTAACCGTGTCGCCGCCCTTATGTACGGGAAAGAGCGGGTGTATATGGTCGTGGGCATAAATAAATTCGCGGACACCTTCCGGGACGCCCTGTGGCGGGCAAGGAACATAGCCGCCCCGAAAAACGCCCAGCGCCTGGGCATGAAAACCCCCTGCGCCGTTAAAGGCGACAAATGCTATGATTGCAGCAGCCCCCAGCGGATATGCAGCGAGCTCTCCGTCCTGTGGGGAAAGCCCGGGGGCGTCGGGAAAATAGAGGTCGTTATAATAGACCAGGAGCTGGGCATGTAGCCCGGTACCGGAGGTACAGTATGATAAAAAAAGCTGCGGCGCTTCTGGCGGCCCTGGCAATTACGCTGTCTCTCGCCGGCTGCTCCTACACGCTGAGCGGTGAATATTCCTCCGTAACACGCCATGTAGAGGAGGAGGACAGCCCCATAACGGTGAGCGAGGACTATATGGACGTGCGGGACTACTCCGCCCTGAAGGACGCTGTAACGAGCCTCGTGGCCTCCCACCGTGACACGGGCAGGATACGCTTCAGCAGCTACGACGGGAATGTGGAGGCGGATCTCTCCGAGGCCTGCCGCGAGGTCTACCGGAACACCGCCATTGGCGCTTTCGCCGTGGATTATATGAGCCACACCATTACAAGGATAGTATCCTACTACGAGGCGGAGATAAACATAACCTACCGCCGGTCGGCAGAGCAGATAAACAGCATATTGGAGGTATCCGGCCTCTCGGAGCTGGACGAGCTTTTTGAAAGCACATTGCACAGCTTCAACGGCTATCTTGTGCTCCAGACAAACAGGCCCGATATGGACGCAGAATATGTAGCAGACTGGTTTACCGGCTTTTTCGTGGAAAATCCCCTTGTTACCATCGCAATACCGAAAATCACCGTGGATTCCTACCCGGATTCCGGCATACAGCGGATACTTGAAATAAATATAGCCTACGAATATCCTCCGGAGGAGATCACCCTTATGAAAAAGGAGCTGCTGGACGCGGCAGCATCGCTTATAGCCTCCATTCAGTACAGGGACACGCCGCCGGCCCAGGTGTATTCTGCTTTGTGCAGCGGTGTCTCCGCTCTTGCCCAGGAGCCCTCCGAAGCCGACCAGGGGAATATATACAGCCTCCTGGTAAACCACTCCGGCGGCAGCCTGGGCTATGCCCAGACCTTTAAATTTATATGCATCGCCTGCGGCCTTGACTGCATCACCGTCTCCGGCACGAGAAACGGCGAGGAGTATTACTGGAACATTATTGAGATAGACGGGCAATACTACCATGTGGACTGCATGGAGTGCGCCGAAAAAGGCCTCGCAGCCGGTTTCCTGAAAACCGACGCCGATATGGTGAAATACTCCTGGGACGCCGACGCATACCCGGCCTGCGAGGGAGAGCTGAGCTACAGCGACGCCATTGGCAGCGTAATTTCCGGAGAGTCCCCGGCGGGAACGCCGTAAAAATCGGGAGGGAAATTTTCTTCCCTTGTAGGTTTAACAAACATATTGGACAAAGAGCTCTTCAGGAGATAACCGGTTGAGGGGACGCATGGGGAAGCGTTGTACTGGCGCCGTCGGACGGCAAGCTGCTTTTTGAAAAGAGTGGAAATATTCCGCTTGCTATTGGAGAAACGGTTGGTGAATTCAAAGCCGTTGTCTGTCTGGACACACTCTATGTGCACGCTTCTGCGGGCAAGCCGTTTTACCATCCGCTTTAAAAAATCGGTGGAAGAACAGTTCCGGGCCGGTAATGCGGCGCCGGGGAACTACCTTCACGTCTACCTGAATGCGCCGGTTGGGATAGGTCATCTGCTCATAGGGCTTAGGCCTGTAGGAGTTTTGGGCTCTTTGATAGGAAACATTCCCGGCTTCCGCATGACCCGGAACAGGCCAATAAAGAGGCGTTTTTCGCCGCGATGATGCTCTGATTTTTACAAGCACAGCCCTGACCGGATAGACCGGCCATGAGACGTGGAAGACTAAAAGATGCCTTAAAGATGATTGCAAGCGCGGCAACTATCGTGGATTCTGTATGCGGCAAGGAGCAGGATTGTCTGGATAATTACCCCGAAAACCTGCAAGGAACAGAGCGTTATGAGCGGA
>CAZBUH010000151.1:0-3256 GCA_964495095.1 uncultured Oscillospiraceae bacterium
GAAAAAGAAACTTGTTTTATTCCGCGCTTTGCCTTATCATTATAGGTAAACGAAAATTTGGAAATTGGAAAGAGGTATGTGCATGGGGGGAGACACGAGGCCCATCGGCGTTTTTGACTCAGGACTTGGCGGACTTACCGGAGTACGGGAGCTTATGGAGCTACTGCCCGGCGAGGATATAATCTACCTGGGGGACACGGGCCGGGTGCCATACGGCGGACGGTCAAGGGAGACGATAATAAAATACGCCCGGCAGGACATGGCGTTCCTGCGGAGCTTCGATATAAAGGCCATACTGGTGGCCTGCGGAACTGTCAGCACCACGGCGATAGACGAGATGGCCGGGGACCGCGTGTTCGGCGTGGCGGGCCCGGCGGTGGAAAAGGCGGCGGCGGTGACAAAAAACGGGAAAGTGGGCCTTATAGCCACGGCAGCGTCCATAAGAAGCGGCACCTACGAGCGCCTTATGAAGGATGTCCTGCCGGAGGCGGAGGTTTTCCCGAAGGCCTGCCCCCTTTTTGTGCCGCTGGTGGAAAACGGCAGGATAAGCCGGGGCGACGTGGTGATCGAGACTGTGGCCAGGGAGTACCTGACGCCGCTGAAGGGAAAGGGGATAGACACCCTTATTTTGGGGTGTACGCATTATCCGCTCTTGACCGATATAATCTCCGACATAATGGGCGGCGGCGTGACCCTTGTGAACTCCGGCGCGGAGGGGGCGAAAAAGCTGGCGGGCTCCCTTGCCCGGGATGGGCTTTTATCCGGCAGGAACTCCGGCGGAAAACACAGCTATTACGTGACAGACACGGCGGAGGGCTTTTCCGGCGCGGCGGCCCTGTTCCTGCGCGAGAGCGTGGCGGGCGTTGTAAAGCAGGTATCGCTGGACATGTTTTGACATGGGCCCGTTAATATGTTAAAATATTAAAATTGCTTCGGTTTTAAAGGATACGTAAAGAATGAAAGATGTACAGATTTCCATAAAAGCTATACAGAACGGAGAAAACGGGGATGACGGCGTGGAGTTTGTCACCGAGGGCCGGTACAGCTTTGACGGAGGGAATATTACCCTTGTCTACCAGGAGAGCGAGCTTACCGGCATGGAGGGGACAAAAACCACCTTCGCAATAGATAAAAACGGGGTCATTCTTAAAAGAGAGGGCGGCGTAAACGCCATTATGATGTTCCAGGAGGGGAAAAAGCACCATTTCCTGTACGATACGCCCTTCGGCAGCGTCGCCATGGGAGTGGACACCTTCAGCGTTTTAAGCGATTTGGACGAAAACGGCGGAAATCTTGTTATACACTACGCCGTGGATATGGACGGCGCCAGCGTAAGCCGGAATACATTTAAAGTAAACGTCAGGGAGGCACGGTAAATGGCCAATCTTATTGAAGAAGCCAAAAAAGAGATAGACACACTTCTCAGAAAAGCCTACGGAAAGGCGGCGGAGAAGGGGACGCTGCCGGGTGGCTGCGAGCTTAAGGGCACAGTGGAGATACCAAAGGACACGGCAAACGGCGACTATGCCTGCACCTACGCTATGGGCGCCGCCAAGGCCATGCGCATGGCCCCGGCGAAGATTGCCCAGGCCCTTGTGGACGGGCTGGAGCTGGATGGGAGCTTTTTCGGCTCAGTCTCGGTGGCCAATCCGGGATTTATAAATTTCACCCTGTCGGATAACTGGTACAGAGCCGTTATGGACGCGGTTGAAAAGGCCGGCAGCAGCTACGGAAACGTCCAGGTGGGAAACGGGGAGAAGGTCATGGTGGAATTTGTTTCCGCAAACCCCACCGGCCCCATGACGATAGGAAACGCCAGAGGCGGTGTTCTGGGCGACACTTTGGCGTCCATACTTGAGAGGGCCGGCTACAATGTGTGGCGGGAATTTTATGTAAACGACGCCGGAAATCAGGTGGACCTTTTCGGGAAATCCATCGAGGCCAGATATCTGCAGCTTATAAAGGGCGAGGACGCCGTGGAATTTCCGGATAACGGCTACCACGGCGACGATATAAAGGAGCTGGCACAGCTCATATACAGGCGTGACGGGGAGAAATATCTGGATATGGAGCCGGAGGAGCGCCGGAAAGCGTTTGTTGAATTCGGCCTGCCCTACAATATCGAGCTTATGAAAAAGCATCTGGAGCGCTACAGGATCCATTTTGACCAGTGGTTCCTAGAGTCCTCCCTCCACGACAGCGGCTATGTGGCCAAGACCGTAAAGCTTTTGGAGGATAACGGCTACACCTACGAAAAGGACGGGGCGCTGTGGCTTAAAAATACGGAGCTTGGGGCGGATAAGGACGAGGTGCTCCGCCGGGCAAACGGCTTTTACACATATTACGCCGTGGATATCGCCTATCACAGGAATAAATTCATAGAGCGGGGCTTCGACAGGGTAATCGACGTTTGGGGCGCCGATCACCACGGCCATTCCATACGCTTTAAGGCTTCCATGACAGCGCCGGTGCTGGGGATAGACAGCAGCAAGCTGGATTTCCTCATTATGCAGATGGTGCGCCTTGTGCGGGACGGGGAGACAATAAAGGTTTCAAAGCGCACGGGCAAGGCTCTCACCTTAAACGACCTTTTGGATGAAATATCCGTTGACGCCTGCCGGTTTTTCTTTAACGCAAAGCCGGACACCCATCTGGAATTCGATTTGGGCCTGGCCGTCAGGGAGGACAGCGAAAACCCGGTTTACTATGTCCAGTACGCCCACGCCAGAATCTGCAGCCTGACGGCGGCTCTGGCGGCGGAGGGGTATACGGTAAAGCCCGCGTCGGAAATAAGCATTGAAAAGCTCAGCGGTGAGCCGGAGCGTGAGCTTATAAAGCAGATATCCCTGCTGCCGGAGGAGGTAAGGCTTGCGGCCAGGGATTATGACCCCTCCCGGATAAACAGGTATGTCATCGAGCTTGCGGCCCGCTTCCACAGGTTTTACAACGCCTGCCGCATAAAGGGCGAGGAGCCGGAGGTGCTTGAGGCGCGGCTGAAGCTTGCGGACACGGCGAGGGCGGTAATCAGAAACTGCCTTGATATTCTTGGTGTTACGGCTCCGGAGCGGATGTAAAGAGCAAAATGTGAGCAAAGCTGGAGAAAAAGGGGAAGATGCGGCCGGCACTTAAGGCCGCTTTTCCGCTCACCATACCGATTTTTGCAGGCTCAGCTGGACAAGTACCGGGGCCTCGGCATATCCGTGCTGTGCATTATAGCATTCGGTGCGGACAGCTTTATGATACCGGCGATGCTGGG
>CAZBUH010000152.1:0-3256 GCA_964495095.1 uncultured Oscillospiraceae bacterium
TTATATTAGGATATACGGCTGTTAAAAAGCCGGACGGCGTTTTGCCACGGGCCGTCAGAAATTTTCCAGCAGCCCCTTTATTCCCTGCTCCTTAAAGATGTTTTTATAATAGTCAAGCTCGTCTTTTATAAGGCCGTCTATCATTCTCATGCCCAGAAGCTCCACAGGGGCCTTGTCGTCGGTGAGGATGTTGCCGCCGCCGGCGTAGGCTGTGAGCCGTTCCGACACCTGCTCAAGCTGCCCGCGAAGCTCCGGATTATCTACCGAGGCCAGATTCTCGCGCAGCGCGTCGGACACGTCCCTGCTGTTTGAGGCGAAAAGCTCCCGGTTTGTGGTGTAAGGGACGTTTGCGGTGCAGACATTTTCAAAAACAGATGATATGGTGTCCGACAGGTACTGGCTGATCATGCCATCCTGGTCGGAGTACATGTTCATGTTGACCACCATGACGCCGTTTTCCGTCAGGTGCTCCTTTACCATGGTGAAAAACTCCACGGAGGACATCTGAAATGGTATCGTTATATCCTGATAGGCGTCCACCATGATGACGTCGTATTTATCGTCCACTGCGGCAAGGTACGCCCGGCCGTCATAGGTCGTGACGGGCACATCCTCCGGGAGATTGAAATACTCCCCGGCCAGACGGGTTATCTTTTCGTCTATTTCAACGCCGCTCACATTGACCCCGTCGAAATACCGGCGGCATTGGGTGGCGTAGGTGCCGGTACCCATGCCTAAAATCAGGATATCCAGACTGCCGTCGCCGCCGTCGCCGGCCATCACCGGGGCCGCAAGGGCGTAATCGTAATACATTCCCGTGAGGCCGTCGTCCTTGGTCATAACGGACTGGACGCCGAAAAGCACATTTGTGGAGAGAATAACGCTGTCCTCCGTCTCCTTTACCTGGAGGTAGTTATATACTGACTCGCCCTCATACAGAAGGTCGTCCTCCCAGAAGGCAAAGCTGTCGGAGACGCCTAAAATGGAGCAGGCGACAAAGGCGGCGGCGAAGATTGCGCATTTTACAGGCTTTATTTTCGCGGAGATGAAATACACCAGGCCCAGCAGGAAAAGTATGCCTGAAAAAATAAGGAAGGTGGCCGAGGTGCCCACGGCGGGTATGGTGACGAAGGTGGGCAGGAAAGTGCCGATAATGCTGCCGATGGTGTTGAAGGCCCCCAGGGAGCCTACGGTTTTTCCGCTGTCGTCCAGGCTGTCCACCGTGTATTTTACAAGCGACGGGGTGACGGTGCCCAGCAGGAAAAGGGGGAACACGAATATGACCATGCAGGCGATAAACGCGGCTATTATCAGGAAATTATTGCTCACCGTCAGCACCAGCAGCGCGGAGACGCCAAGTATCACGTATTTTCCAAAAACCGGTATGGCCGCAATCCACACGGCGGCTATAATGAGCCGCATGTAGAGCCTGTCCGGATTGGGGTCCCGGTCCGCCCTGCGGCCGCCCCAGATGTTGCCCAGGGCCATGGCTATCATTATCGTGCCGATTATTATGGTCCAGACTATCTGGGAGGAGCTGAAATACGGGGCCAGCAGGCGGCTCGCCCCCAGTTCCACGGCCATGACAGACATGCCGGCGAAAAACTCCGTGGCGTAGAGATAGTACTTGTGGTTTAAAATTTTCCTCTTTTCCATGTATCTTCTCCTTTACAGGTAGATTTTACCCCAATCTGCGGAAAAAGTAAATGAGAAGTTGGCGTGCCCGGGAGGAACGCACCACCGCTCCGATTTCTGCATATTATGTCCTGTAACTACCTCCAAAGGACTGGTATATATGAAATTTGCAGTAATCGGCGGAGACATGCGGCAGGTGCGGCTCTCCGAGCTTTTGGCGCTTGACGGGCATCAGGTTTCCGCATACGCTTTAGATAAGATGACGTTTTCGGACGGCGTGGTACAGGAGTCCACCGCGAGAAAGGCCGTAAGCGGCGCGGGCTGCATAGTCCTGCCGCTGCCCGTATCCTCCAGGGACGGGATGCTGAATGCGCCTCTCAGCGGCGACATGCACACCGTGCGGGAGATACTTTCCTGCGCGGAGCCGGGGCAGATAATCTGCGCGGGCCGGGTGGATTCCATAACAATGTGCATGGCCCGGGAGCAGGGGCTTTTCATTGCGGACTATTTTGACCGGGAGGAGCTGGCGGTGGCAAACGCCGTGGCGACAGCCGAGGGGGCGGTAAAGCTCATAATGGAGGAGACGCCCATAACGCTGTGCGGCTCCAAATGCCTCGTCATAGGCTACGGCAGGATAGGGAAAATCCTGTCCCACAGGCTCCGGTGCCTGGGGGCGGAGGTCACGGTATCGGCGAGGAAATTTTCCGATTTCCAGTGGATACGCGCCTTCGGCTGCACTCCGGCGGACACGGGAAAGCTCAAGGATATACTGGGCGGATTCGACATAATAGTAAACACTGTGCCCGCAAGGATACTGGGCGAGGAGCTTCTGCGCCAGGTGCGGCCGGGAAGCTTCTGCATAGATTTGGCCTCAAAGCCCGGGGGCATGGACTTTGCCGCCGCGTCGCGGCTGGGCGTAAAGGCCATGTGGGCGCTGAGCCTTCCCGGCGAGATAGCCCCGGCCACCTCCGGCGAAAGCATAAAAAACACGGTGTACAACATTCTTCAGGAGCTGGAGGCGCCGGTATGAGGACTGAGAGAATAGGCTTTGCCATATGCGGCTCCTTCTGCACCTTCGGCAGGGCGTTCACCGCCCTGGAGGAGCTCTCGGGGATATACGGCGATATTACGCCTATAATGTCCGGGGCTGCGTTTTCAACTGACACACGCTTCGGCCTGGCGGAGGATTTCCGCGCGAGGATGGAGAAAATATGCGGGAAAAAGATAATCTCCACCGTAGCGGAAGCCGAGCCCATAGGCCCCAAAGGGCTGCTGGATTTGCTCATAATAGCCCCCTGCACCGGAAACACCCTTGCAAAGCTCAGCCAGGGGGTGACAGATACATCCGTCACAATGGCGGCGAAGGCCCATATGAGAAACGACAGGCCCGTACTTATAGCCGTATCTACAAACGATGGCCTTTCCGGCTCCGCCCAGAATATAGGGGCGCTGCTGAACAGGAAAAACATATTTTTCGTACCCTTCTGCCAGGACGATCCGGAGAAAAAGCCCAGATCCCTGGCAGCGGAGCTGTCGCTTCTGCCCCAGGCGGCGGAGGCGGCTCTGGCCGGACGCCAGCTTCAGCCGGTGCTGGTGAGAAAATAAAAAAGAAAACATAAAA
>CAZBUH010000153.1:0-3155 GCA_964495095.1 uncultured Oscillospiraceae bacterium
GGATTCTCTTTTTCCGTTTCTTATCCACCTGAAATTCACGCTCCTCCTGTTTTATTATGTGGCAAGGGCCTCAAGAATGGCATAGATAATATCATGTCTGAGCAGGGTGTTCCCTATTTGCCGGAGATTCAATTTTTCAGCGCTTTCCTGGAGGCATCGGAACCATCCGCACCGCTTTAGGTCCTGTAATAATTTTTTATTCTCCCATCAGACTCCACTCACCCGCTTCCAATGCCGAATGACATTGCGGGCACAAAGTTAAATCCACAGATTCAATACAAACCTGATAAGAAATTCCCTCATACATTTTCTGGCATCGGTCACACCAATAATCCTCATCGGCTCCGTAACCACTTTTAGAAAGCATCCACGCTGTTACAGATAATGTAAAAATACATATTATAATTATAATCATATATTTTTTCCTCTTTACCAATGCAATAACCCCCATAGTGTTACTGATAATTTCTCAATAATGTGACATTCAAGGGTTTATCAGCCTGATTCATATTGTTAAACATTTCTGCCCAAAAGTCAACCGTTTTTTCCTTCTCAGCGTTTAAAGGCTGGAGCCGTGCGCCGTCATATCCAATCTGGCTTTTGTCTCGCTTGTCTATCATGCTGGCCGCCCACCATCCGGCCGGGCAGCGTTTTCGATTTCTGCCCATTTCCCTGCGCGTTATGACAAATTTCCTCCGCCTCTTTGAGTATACTGATGCTCACAGGAGGTGAGAAGATGAGAAGAGTCCTGGCGCTGCTCAGCGCCCTGATGCTGTGCTTGGGCCTGACGACCTGCGCCTATGCGGAGGAGCCGGAGCCGGATTATCTGGCGCTTATGAAGGAAGCCGCTGTAAGCGGGGACCGGGAAGCCGGACTTGAGGCCGAGGAAACCCGCAACGCCATGATAGACGAAAGCGGCTCCAACGAGGTCAAAGTCTCTTATGACGAGCTGTTTTTGCTCTCAAAGCTTATATATTCCGAGGCGGGAAGCGATTGGCTCAGCGACGAACTGCGCTTTTGCGTGGGCGAGGTGGTAATGAACCGGGTGGCCTCGCCGGAATTTCCGGATAGCATAGAAGAGGTAATCTACCAGGAGGGCCAGTACGACAAGGTGTGTACGGAAGAATTCCGGTTTTACACCCTCCCCTCCGCGTCCTGCGTGGACGCCGCTATGCGGCTCCTGCTGGGAGAGCGGATGATGGAGCCCCAGGTCGTGTTTCAGTCCAATTCCTGCATCGGCGAGGTATACTCCATATACTGCGACAGGCGACTGGGCTATACATATTTCTGCAAAAGCCCAAACGGCGAGCTGTACAATGAGGAGGAAACCCCTCAGGAAGAGCCCGCGCAGGCCGTCCCGCTTTCCGCAGAGGCAAGGCTGGAAGACGCGGTAAAATAAACAGAGAGAGCTTCCCCGTTTTTCATGGGGGTATATGATTGCAGGCCCGGACAGGGCCTGCAAATTTTTTCTCTGTTGCAAAGCCCATTAATATGATTATAATAAAAAGCATCGGTAAACAATTACAGGAGCAAAAAAATGAAAGAACTGAGAAAAAGAAAGGCGATTGCCGTTGAAGTACGCACAGAAAGGATGTGATGTATATTGTAAAAAATCAGGAGGAACAGACCAATGAATAAGATCCCAAATCCAAATGAGATTTTCCCCAACGAATATAAGACCTCATGCTTTATCAAAAACGTCGTGACCGCGCCAAACATTCAAACCGGCGATTATACATACTATGACGACGCCGTTGATCCCACGGGCTTTGAGCGGAACAATGTTCTATTTAATTATCCCGAATTTGGGGACAGGCTGATTATCGGAAAATTCTGCTCCATTGCCTCCGGCACAAAATTTATCATGGGTCCTGCAAACCACCGTATCAGCAGCGTGACTACCTATCCCTTCCACGTGTTTGGAGGCCTCTGGAGTGAGCAAACGCCCGACCACATCTCCCAGCTCCCCTTTAAAGGCGACACTGTTATCGGTAATGACGTTTGGTTTGGCCGGGAATGCGTGGTTATGCCGGGCATAAAAATCGGCGACGGGGCCATTGTTGCCGCCTATTCGGTGGTAACACGGGACGTCGAGCCGTACAGCGTCGTTGGCGGCAACCCCGCCCGCTTTCTAAAAAAGCGGTTTGGAGACGAGCTGATCGAATTGCTGCTCTGTTTAAAATGGTGGGATTTAGAGCCTGCCGCCCTGGCCAAACTGCTGCCGCTGCTGTGTGATCCGGACCTGGACAAGGCGACGGTCCAAATAAAACAGCGGCTCAATTTTCCGCCAGATGCTTAAGCAGAATAACGCTTCCGTCGGTCAAATCAAGCACCAGCATCGAGCAATAGCTGCCATTCCCGTCGCCGATCAGGTCAATGGCCTCTGTCGTTACGCCTTCCAGCGCGCCTGTCACCTGGAGCCGGCCCTGGAAGGTGACGGACGGAACCAGCAAAAAGTCCGTCTCGTCATACTTTACCCGCGCATAGCCCACCCGGACAGAATCCATATCCGCCCGGCACTCGCTGATGCTGGCAAGACCCCACCAGGAATTCTCGATCTCCGGAGTATAACCGAACAGATCCCCGTAGCTCCAGGCATGCATAGCGTCCGATGCTGCCGCGCGTATCTGTTCCCGGCCCAGCAGCGGCGCGGCCTGCTCCACTACCTCTACCACCTCAAGGGGCGCCCAATACTCCATGCGGAGCAGGGTCCCGTCGTTTTTTAATTGCAGGCCCATTCTCCCGTAATAGTAATTTTGGCCGGCTGGAGCAGAGAGCCAGTCGCCAAGCTCCTGCCGGGAGACCGGATAGCCCTCGTAGACGGGCAGAGCTTCCAGCCAAATGGTCCATTCCCCTTCATAGTCCTCCCGTGCCTCCGCCGTCACCTGCCAGCCGCCAAGGCCCATGTCTTTGAGCATTTGCGTCGCCTTTAAGGCCGCTCCCTCCAGCTCCTGCTCTGTGGCAGGCCGGTCAGAGAAAAGCGCCATGCTTTTGTACCATTCCAGCCAGGCAGCGCTGCCGCGTCCGCCGAGGCCCTCTGGCTCATTGACAAATATGCTGAGGCTGTGGTTTCGAAATTGGTCCGTCTCGTTATTGTTGACGGAGAGCCTGTAGGGAATGCCGTTTACTTCCGCCGTCGCATTTAATTCCACAGC
>CAZBUH010000154.1:0-3065 GCA_964495095.1 uncultured Oscillospiraceae bacterium
GGAATTTACTTTAGGAAGCATAATAGACTAGAAGTATAAATAAAATTTCAGTTTACCGAAATATAAAACCGCACACGATTTTTGAAAGCGTCTGGAAACAGGCGCTTTTTTCACGCCCATTTTTCGGAGGTGATGAGGATTGGATTTACTCAAAGGCAAACAGATCATGGTCTGGACATTCATGGGCAACGCTCGGATGTATCAGGCACTCCGTGACTACGGCGACCGCATCAGCCAGGTGAACCGCTGCGAAGCCGAGCGCATGGATAAGCCGGAGCAGTGGAAGGAGCTTGCGGAAAAGCGCAGCGAGTTGGAAACAGCCAGAGACCAGGCCGCCGACTTGTAGCGGTTCATCGTCCGGGCAAAGCAGGTCACGCAGCTTACCGAGTTGACATCGGAAACCGTCCATGAATTTGTGGAGAAGATCATCGTCCACAAACCTGAGAAAATAGACGGCAAGCAGCACCGACAGGCCGACATCTACTGCAACGGCCATCATCCGTGAGCCGTCTCCCGAGGATATGAGGAATACTTCCAGGCTCACATGAACCGTGCCAAAGAAAAAAACGGCATAACCCGAAGGCTACGCCGTTCTTACACAAAATCAAACGCTGAGTTACAGAGCCGCCTCTGGCGGCCTTCCTTACGGAGAAGCGCCCAATGGGGGGCCTTTTTTATGCCCTGCCGCGGAGACAAAGACGGCTTTTAATCCTCCGCCTCAGCTTCCTCCTCCGCCAGCACGGAAATCAGCTCCTTGCACACAAGCTGCGTGGTATATGCCGAAATTCCCAGAGACAGCACATAATCCGCCAGCTCCTCCCTGGTGGCCTCCGTGGGTATCTCCTCCGCCGCCCGGGAAAGCTCCGCGTCCAGCAGCCCGCGGAATTTTTCGTAAAAACTCCCTATGTCGTCCTTCACCGTCTCCCGGAGCAGCACTCCCGCGTCCTTTACGGTCATGGCCTGCTTCAATACGCAGATGGCGGTGAGGTAGGCGATATGGCTGCCGGAATAGCGTTTTCCCTCCGCCCGGGGCATCAGCCCGTCCTTAATATAGTTGTTTATCATGGCGGAGGTGAGCTTTTCCCCGGAGGAAAAGTCCACAAGCTGCCGCGTCATATACGCAAGGAGCTGGTCCATATATATCCCGAAATCGGGCAGCAGCTTCCACTCCACGGGACGGCACGATTTAAGCTCCTGAATAAAATTCTCCATTACGCTTCCTCCGCAGCTTGAATATTTCGTTATGAAAAGGATAACATATATTTTAGGATAATGCAAATCTTTTATTGACATAATTGTAATCATATAATATAATATTAAAAACAAGATTATGTAATCAGGAGGATTGTGATGGGCGGTATTTGTGTTTTTGGTGATTCGGTTGCCCGGGGAGTGGTATTTGACAGCGCTCTTGGCCGCTACAGTTTTCTTAAAAATGGCTGCTTCGACCTCCTGCGGGCAAAAACCGGCCTGAATGTGAGCAATTTTTCAAAATTCGGCTGTACGGTGAAAAAGGGCGGGGCGATAGTTGAAAAGCACACGGCTAACATAAGCGGCAGCGACTGCACCCTGCTGGAATACGGCGGCAACGACTGCGACTACAACTGGAAGGAGATATCGGCAAATCCCGACGGCGAGCATCTGCCCAACACGCCCCCTGCCGAGTTTGAAAGCCGCTACAGGGCGCTTATAGCCTCGGTGCGGGAAAAGGGCGGCAGGCCCGTGCTTTTAAACCTCCCGCCTCTGGAGCCGGAGCGCTTTTTCAGGTGGGCGTCCCGTGGGAATTCAGCGGAAAACATACTCAGATGGCTGGGCAGCGTAAGCCGGATATTTGACTGGCATGAGTCCTACAGCAAGCTGGTTGAGAAAATAGCCGCGGAGGAAAAGGCGCCGCTTATAGACGTCCGCTCCGCGTTCCTCCGCCGGGACGGCTGGGAGGACTGCCTCTGCGCGGACGGGATGCACCCCAACGTTGACGGCCACAAGCTTATATGCGAGGCCGTCCTGCAATATGTGTAAAAGCTGACGCGCCGCATTTGCGGCGCGTCAGCTTTTAGCAGGTCTTAATTTTTTTAAAACTTTCTATAAATCTTAAACTTCCAGCAGATACTGCCCGTATTTTGTCATCTTCAGGTTTTCGCCTATTGCGTGGAGTTGCTCTTTTGTGATAAAGCCCTGGTTGTAGGCCGTCTCCTCAATGCAGCCTATCATGACGCCCTCCCGCTGCTTCTGCATTACGGCGTAGGCGGCCTCCATAAGGCTGTCGGCGTTGCCGGTATCAAACCAGCGGAAACCCCGGCCAAGGGGGATGACATTCAGCTCGCCCCGGCTGAGGTACGCATTGTTCACAGAGGTTATCTCCAGCTCTCCCCTGGCGGAGACCTCCACATTTTTTGCTATCTCCACCACCCGGTTGTCGTAAAAATACATTCCCGGCACTATGTAGTTTGACTTCGGATGCTGCGGCTTTTCCTCAATGGATATGGCCTTTCCGTTTTTATCAAACTCCACCACGCCAAAGGGCCGCGGGTCCTTTACATAGCAGCCGAAAATAGCCGCCCCGCCCTTACAGGCCAGGGCCTGGGATATGGCGTCCGGAAACCCCTGCCCGTAAAAGATATTGTCGCCCAGGGCGAGGCACACGGAGTCTCCCCCGATAAAATCCTCACCGACTATAAATGCGTCGGCGATGCCGCGCTGCACGAACTGTTCCCTGTAGCTTATACTTACGCCGAAATTGCTGCCGTCCCCCAAAAGGTCCTGAAATACGCCCACGTCCCCGGGCGGCACTATTACGAGTATCTCCCTGATGCCCGCCAGAAGCAGCGAGGAAATGGGGTAGTATATCATGGGCTTGTCATATACGGGCAGAAGGGGCTTGCACACGGGCTTGGTGATAGGGTAAAGTCGGGTGCCCTTTCCGGCTGCCAGTACTATTCCTTTCATAGGGCCCTCCTAACTGACTTTAAAGAAAAATTAATCGCCAATTTGGTAAATTTTCTTTTAATTATAATATTTTTCGCAGGAAATAGCAACAACGTATTTGCGTGAGAAAATGCAAGCTG
>CAZBUH010000155.1:0-3064 GCA_964495095.1 uncultured Oscillospiraceae bacterium
CCGCGCCGGTTTTTATTATACGCCTGCCTTATTTTTAGAACGCGCCCTGGGCCAGCATTGCGTCGGCTACCTTAAGGAAACCGGCCACATTCGCGCCGACCACCAGGTTGCCCTCCTGACCGCACTCCTTGGAGGCGTCATAGGCGTTGTGGAATATATTCTTCATTATGCCGTGGAGCCTCTCATCTACTTCCTCAAAGGTCCAGGAGAGACGGATGCTGTTCTGGCTCATCTCAAGTCCGCTTGTGGCGACGCCGCCGGCATTCGCGGCCTTGGCAGGCCCAAAGAGGAGTCCGGCCTTCTGGAAAGCCTCAGTGGCCTCGATGGTGCAGGGCATGTTGGCGCCCTCGCAGACGGCCATAGCGCCGTTGGCGATTATTTTCTCGGCCTCTTCCTTGCCTATCTCATTCTGAGTGGCGCAGGGCAGGGCAATATCGCACTTTACGCCCCAGATATTTTTGAAGCCGGGAGTAAACGTCGCTCCCTTCACCTCTTTGGCATAAGTCTCGATTCTGGCCCGGCGGTTGAGCTTAATGTCCTTCATAACGTCAAGGTTAATCCCGTTGGGGTCATATACATATCCGCTGGAATCGCTCATGGCCACTACCTTCGCTTCGAGCTGTGTCGCCTTCTGGCAGGCGAAAATAGCCACGTTGCCGCTTCCGGAAATAACCACGGTCTTACCCTTAAAGCTGTCGTTTCTCATGCAGTTGAGGGCTTCCTCAGTAAAGTAGCAAAGGCCGTAGCCTGTGGCCTCGGTACGGGCCAGGGAGCCGCCGTAGGTAAGGCCCTTTCCTGTGAGGACCGCGCCGTCAAAGCTGTTTCTGATGCGCTTATACTGACCGAAAAGATAACCTATCTCACGTCCTCCCACGCCGATATCTCCGGCTGGTACGTCTACAAACTGGCCGATATGGCGGTAAAGCTCCGTCATAAAGCTCTGGCAGAAACGGCGGATTTCCGCGTCGCTCTTACCCTTGGGGTCAAAATCGGAGCCGCCCTTGCCGCCGCCCATGGGCAGTGTGGTAAGGCTGTTCTTCAGGATCTGCTCAAAGCCCAGGAACTTGATAACGGACGCCGACACTGAGGGGTGGAAGCGCAGTCCGCCCTTGTACGGGCCTATGGCGGAGTTAAACTGGACGCGGAAGCCGCGATTGATGTGTACCTTGCCCTTGTCGTCGGTCCAGGGCACTCTGAACTGCACAAAGCGCTCAGGCTCCACAAAGGCCTCTATAATTCCGTTCTCCTCGTATTCCGTGTGCTTGTCGATTATATACTCGATGCTCTCCAGAAACTCCAGGACGGCCTGGTGAAATTCCGGCTCTCCGGGGTTTTTTGCCAGTACGGTGTCATAGACGCCTTTGAGATAATTATTTTTCAGCATACAAAATCCTCTCCCGTTTTGAAAGTTCGTAATTCAAAATATTGCAAATCCGGTTTCAAATCACTGGATAATATACTACATGAAATTCTGCAAGATTTCAAGTGGTATCGTGAAAATTTATCCGAATTTCCGTTAAAAAATTGCATAATCATTTGCCGGATCTTGGGCTTCCCTTCGTCAAATATTGCATATTTATATCTAACTATGGATTATTCCCCGGCGATCCTCACGCTCATCCCGTTTACTTCCACATTTTCCTCCGCAGGTATCAGGATGTATTTTCTGCCGTCTATCACACGGGTTTCCACTATATAGCTGTTCTCCGGTGAAATCGAGACCTTTGCCAGCGAGGTTTTAAGCTCAAAGCGGCCGGTATCTATAATATTGGCCGGATTCAGCATCGCCCCGTCGCCGAACTGCTCTCCGCACCTTTTCCGGAAGTTTTCCGCCTTGGCCGCAGGAACGCCGCAGTCCTGCAAAATTCCGCATATCTCCCCCGCCGTCATTGAAAGCGGCTCCGGATCGCGGCTTTCCCTGTGCTGCGCGATCTTCGTCCCTATCTGCTCATGGACCGCCTGCATGACCTCCATACTGCAAGCCCCCTCGAGGGCGTCGCTGACAGCGCTTTGGAACGCCTCCTTCTGTTCCGCAGCGGACATCGGCGGCTCCGTGTGAAAAATCGCGTCGATAAATTCCTGGTGCAGCATTTCGGAGCTGCGGGAATAATAGAGGGCGTTATATATATTCGCCCTTCTGCCGTCGAAGGCCGGAAACAAAAATCCCAACTCCGGCGCCGACACCACCTGCCCTGATACACAGTGGAATTCATTGTCACCGGGGAAATAGCCCAATTCCACTTTTACATCCTTTACAGGACAGACACAGCAGAGTATGTATGTAAAGACCTCCTCCGAGGCGTCCGGCTGCACTTCTCCATCCTGGCCCCGCCGCGGTACATCGTAGCTGTCGCACGCCATAAGCAGGAGATAACTGCTGCCGTCCATATCAAGGCATTCCGTAACTCTCCGGTAAAACTCCCGCCTCGCGTCCAAATCCCTGAGATTACCGGAGCGCAGGGATGACAGCAGCCGGTGCTCCCCACTGTCCATCACCTGCCGGGTCGAGAAAACTATATCGATAAGATTTTTACCTAGCTGCCCCGAAAGGGATTTTTTTAAAAGTCCGAAATACGTCTCCGCTTCCTGCTGCGGCATCAGCGCCACAGGCTCGTCCAACTCCGAAACTATCTGGCCTCCCCCGTTAACAAAACAGCCGTATATATGCACTGCCGAGTTCTTATCAGTGCGCCATCTGCGGCGAAGCTCGCTTACTTCTTTCTGATTCATCTGTGTACCTCTCTGTCGAAATTTTATTCCAGTCCGGGAATAAACGGCAGGGGTTATTTTAAACCAAGTTTTCAAAAAATGCAACATGCAAATGGCCGGTGTCGGGCAGACTGTTTCATAGTCTGTATAACCGTCTTGCGGCAGACCGCAGCGCCGTCCTTCATTGCAGGAATAACTGATAATACCGGCACATTTGCCGCTACTCAGATAACCCCCGATAGATAGCTTTTCGGAAATAGTAAACAGGTGATCGCACAAAAAAACTGAACACCAGCCTTGACAGCAATTGCATCAAAATTGGTGTTCAGTCATGGCAGCGGGAGAAGGATTCGAA
>CAZBUH010000156.1:0-2996 GCA_964495095.1 uncultured Oscillospiraceae bacterium
TTGCGACAGCAAAAGCAAAAAAATCCCGAAGAAAAGCAATGCTTCTCTCCGGGATTCTGCAACATCAAATAGCTATTGAAGCTATGTACAGTTTATCAACCTCGTGTCCGATGGCTGTGCGGTCAGCCCTCTTGAAACTCATAGTTCGTATGGTAGTCATCTTTTTGACCATCTGGCCGCCGACGGAACCGGCCTGCTTGCTGGTCAGATCGCCGTTGTAGCCCTGCTTCAGGTTGACGCCAACCTCAGAAGCGGCCTCCATCTTAAACTTATCCATGGCAGCACGGGCGTTAGGATTTACGAGCTTATTGCTGGAATTACTGGACATTTTGTTGCATCTCCTTTGTTTTTTATAAGACTGCGAGTCCGTCTTTCGCAATTATCTTTTACCGCGGAGGTTTTAATATTCGTACAAAAAATCTGTAAATCTTGCCGTGCGGAAGCTGGAGATGTATGGCGCGTTTTTTAATTTTGAAGTCTCAAACCGTGACGTTTTATTGACTGCGGAGCAGATGAAAATTTAAAAATCACATAAATATGTCCGGCTTTTTAAAAAAGCCGGACATTGAGCATGGAGCGTTTTTGAGTTTATTTATCCCTGTATGGGCCGGCGGGAGCAGAAGCGCCGCCCCGCAGCGTCAACGCGCCCACGGGACAGGCACGGACGCAGGCGGGCTCAAGGCCGGCCCGCTGGCGGTCAATGCGGCCGTCGCATTTATACATTTTGCCGTTTTTATCGAAGCCGGGCGCTCCGTAGGGGCATGCCCGGGCGCAGGAGCGGCAGCCCACACATTTTTCCGTGTCGTAGAGCGTGAGGCCCGTCTCCTCATCCTTGTAGAGGCAGCCTGTGGGGCAGACGGCGACGCAGGGGGCGTCGGAGCAGTGCATACAGGCCACGGAGGCGTAGACCACCGACGAATCCGCCCGGGATTCGCAGTCGAATACCCTGCGGCGGGGCCTGTCACCGTTTTGGGCTGTATGTCCCACTGATTCATACAGGAGATGGCGCAGGCCGCGCAGGCGGAGCATTTTTCAATATCGCACGGCGGCTTTGAGCCGGGAATGGGAGCTTCCGGCACGGGCCGGGGCCTTTTCTCCGGCACCGGCGGCTCCGGCAAATCACAGGTCCCGCCGCCTCCGGCGGGGCGTATTCCGCAGCGGACAGTCAGATAGCCCGGAAAACCCGAATAGGGGTCGTTGTGGCGGCTAGGCATAAGGCTGTTGGCGTCCGCCTCCCTGTAGCCGTGGTAGAGGAGCACTGAGCCGGGCTGTACCCTGATGCTGGGATTTGCCTTTACGGTCACGGAGCCGCAGGCGGTGAATATCTCCATAGGGCTGCCCGGCGTTATTCCAAGCCTGGCGGCGTCATCGGCGTTTATATCGGCCGCAGGCTCGGGGCGCTGGGAGCGGAGCCAGGGCACGTCGTGGAGCCGCGAGTGGAGGGTAGTGGGGTGGCGCACACCGGAGCTTGGCACCATAGGGTATTTTGCGGGATCAGCGCCGTCCGGGGAATCCCGATAGGTGGGCAGGGAATCGAGGCCGATGTCGGCGTATTTTTTGAGCACCATAGAGTCCAGCTCGAATTTCCCTGTGGGGGTTTTAAATTCAAAGGGCGGGACTGCGGCCTCCTTGGACGCCTCCGGGATGTAAGGCCGCCCAATTTTGCGGGCCTCCTCCATTTTAAGGCCCAAGGGTGAGAAAATATATTCCATGCACGCATCATATCCCGCCCGGAGCAGCGGGTCCGGAAGCTCCATAACGCTTGCAAGGTCCGAAAGTATACGGGCGTCGGGCCATGTCGTTTGCCTGGGCCTCCCCTATAAGCTCCGCCCAGAGCGGGAAGCGCCCCTCCCCGATACAGCCGCCCTTATGGGGCGCTGTTTCATATTCAAATTCATGCTCCTTTGTTATAAAGCCGGCGGAGGTGTGGATATAGGAAAAACTAACCGGGATATTGCCGCCGGGGGCGCCGAATGTGCCCATAAGAGCCGTAAGGGACATTATGGCGCGGTAATTCTGCATACCGTTTACATGGTGCACGGTGGAAGCGCCGGAGGCCCCACGGCCACGGGGCCGTACCTGTGCATCATCTCCACAATCTCCAGAATCTGCTCCTTTGGCGCGCCGGTGATGCGCTCCGCCGTATCAGGGTCAAAGCTCTCGACGTATTCCGCGCATTTATCAAAGCCAAAGACGTTTTTCTCTATGTACTCCCTGTCTATCCAGCCGCGCTTTATAAGCTCGCGGCCAATGCAGAGGGCCGGGGCTCCGTCTGTGCCGGGCCGTAGCCGGAGAAGAAGGCGACGCTGTCGCCGCCGTATTCCTTCTTTATTTTAAGGAGCCTTTCGGATATCTCCTTATAGGCCGCGTCCCAGCTTATGGGCTCGAATTTTCCATCGCCCCGGGGGCCTGTGCGCCGCAGGGGAGTTTTTATGCGGTCATCCCGGTATATGAACTGGCGTGAAGCCTGTCCTCTGGCGCAGAGCAGGCCGCCGTTTGAGGGGTGGGATTTTGTGCCCTCCACCTTTATTACTTCTCCGTCCTTCACATAGGCGTCGATGCCGCAGTGCATACCGGGGGGCAGATGTCGCAGAGGGTGCGCTTTATTTCGATGCCGGTTTCCGGGCAGGGGATTTTTGCCTTTATTTTACGTGCTGTGCCGTCCATATCCCGGACCTCCATGAGGGTGATATTAAAATACAAACGCAGGCTATGTTCGAAAATCCTGTTAAAGCGCCCGGAGGCGGCCCTTTATAAAAGTATATATGCCCGAGGGCTGAATATCAATACCGGAGTCAAAAAAACGGGAATCAGAGTGCGCGGGGGGAAAAATGCGGAGCTAGTTATTAAATTTTATTAAAAAACTATTGACACCAATCAGATGTATATTTATAATATGATTAAAGTGGTAAATATAGATTGTAAAAATGTTGAATTTTCCAATTTTTTGTGAGATATGATGAAAACATTATGCTTCTTAGGAGGGATAGAGCTTG
>CAZBUH010000157.1:0-2984 GCA_964495095.1 uncultured Oscillospiraceae bacterium
AGGAATACGGCCGGTGGTGGAATCCCCCGTCGGAATACGCTACCTGGGATGACCCCGGAATTTACGACCCCCGGGACGGATGGAAATACTGGCTCAGAAGCGCCTGCTCCATCTACTCTTATGTGGCCAGATATATGAATCCCAATTTCCATCTGAGCTATGACAAGGTCTGCAACGACGCAATGGGCATAAGGCCTGCCCTCAACATAGATGGCGAGCTTACCTGCGAGGCCGGCCGGGCTGAGGATGGAGTGGTCTGGATCGTTTGACGCTAAAGGGAGGTTGCGAGAGCTTTGGTAAAGTATATTATCAAAAGGATATTGCTCATGATCCCGGTTATACTGGGTGTGCTGACGCTGGTTTTCATCCTGTCGGCCATAACGCCCGGAGACCCTGTGGATCAGCTGGTGGGCATCGACGCGCCTGAGGAGGTGCGGGAGGCCACAAGGGAGGACCTGGGGCTTAACGACCCAATCGTAATAAGGTATGTGAAATATATCTGGCATTTTGTCACTAAGGGCGACCTGGGGATGTCCTATTACACAAGGCAGCCTATTATGGGCGAAATAATGAGCCGGTTTCCATACACAATGATACTCTCCTTTGTGTCCCTGGCGCTGGGCGTGGCCATAGGTATTCCGCTGGGCGTCGTCTCGGCGGTAAAGCAGTATTCATGGGTGGACAGCGTAATACTGGTGCTGAGTATGATAGCGGCCTCGATGCCGAACTTCTGGCTGGCGCTGCTATGTATTTCGCTGTTTGCGGTAAATCTGAAGCTGCTGCCGGTGCACGGCATAACCAGTCCACTGGGCTGGGTGCTGCCGATAATCGTCTGCGCGGTGGACGTACTGGCGGGCATCACAAGAATCACCCGCTCCAGTATGCTTGAGGTCATAAGGGCCGACTACATAAGAACCGCCAGGGCCAAGGGCCAGAAACAGAATGTGATAGTCTGGAAGCACGCCCTTAAAAACGCCCTTATCCCGGTAATAACAAGTATCGGCGCGACCCTGGGTTCAATGCTGGGCGGCGCTCTTACGATAGAATCGGTTTTCGCCATACCCGGCATAGGAAAATACATGGTTGACGCCATAAGCCACCGTGATTTCCCGGCCATACAGGGCGGCGTTATAATCCTGGCCATAGTGTTCACAATAGTAAACCTTATAGTGGACCTTATCTATACGGTCGTAGACCCGCGGCTTAAGAGCATGTTCGTTACAAAAAAACGTAAGAAGGGACTTTTGGGGAAGAAGGAGGCGGATGTAAATGGCTAAGCATGTGACTCCGCAGATGGAGAAAATCAATAAAAAAGCCTTCAAAAACGGCAAACGCAAAAATTCCTCCCTTACAAAAGAAGCCTGGCGCAGGCTATGCCGCAATAAGACCGCCATACTGGGACTCGTTATAATAGGCCTGTTCCTGGTGATAGGCATATTCGCAAACCTTATAATCCCCTATGACTACGCGGCCCAGGACTACACGGCTGTAAGCCAGCCGCCCAGCGCACAGCACCTTTTCGGCACCGACGCCTTCGGCCGGGACCTGTTCTCCAGGTGCATCTACGGCACCAGGTATTCGCTGCCAATATCGCTGCTCTCCGTTGCGGCCTCGCTGGTTATCGGCGGACTTCTGGGATTTGTGGCCGGTTACTGCGGCGGAAAAGTGGATAACGTCATAATGAGGTTTATGGATATCTTCCAGGCAATTCCCGGAACGCTCCTCTGCATCGCAATTGTGGCGGTAATGGGAAACAGCCTGCCGGTGCTGGTAATAGCCATGTGCATCGGCAGCCTGCCCGGCTGCGCCAAGACCTGCCGCGGCGCTATCATGACCGTGCGCACAAACGACTACGTGGAGTCCTCGGTCTCCATCGGCGCCAGCAACGCCAGAATACTCATAAGCCACATGATACCAAACGCCGTAGGCCCCATAATCATCTACCTTGTGCAGATGGTAGGCAGAAACATACTTATGATATCGATGCTGAGCTATATCGGCGTCGGCATAGCGCCTCCCACGCCGGAGTGGGGCTCTCTCCTTTCATACGGCAAGGACTACATACAGAGCGGACCGTACATGGTTATCTTCCCGGGACTTATGATAATGATCTCCGTGTTCGCCGTAAACCTTTTCGGCGACGGCCTGCGGGATGCGCTTGACCCCAGACTTAAATAAGGAGGGCGGATATGGATACCATTAATAATATAGAAGAAAACGAAGTACCCGTCCTGGAGGTCAGGGACCTGATAGTCCACTACGAGACGGCAAACGGAGTGGTAGAGGCCGTAAACGACGTCTCCCTCACAATAAATAAAGGCGAGACTCTCGGCCTTGTAGGCGAGACGGGCGCGGGCAAGACCACGATAGCCCTCAGCGCCATAAAGCTCCTGCCAGTGCCGCCGAGCCGTATAATACAGGGCTCCGTATATCTGAACGGCCGGGACATCTACGAGATACCGGAAAAGGAGATGGAAAAAATACGCGGCAAGTCCGTCAGTATGATTTTCCAAGACCCCATGACGGCTTTAAACCCGGTAATGACCGTGGGCGACCAGATATCGGAGGTCATACGGCTCCACGATAAGCTCTCCAAAAAGGAGGCCATGGAGCGGGCAATCGATATGCTGGAGATGGTCGGCATAAGGGGAGAGCGCTACAGCGACTATCCGCACCAGTTCTCCGGCGGCATGAAGCAGAGGGCGGTTATAGCCCAGGCGCTGGCCTGCAGCCCGGAGCTGCTCATAGCCGATGAGCCCACAACGGCGCTGGACGTTACCATACAGGCGCAGGTGCTGGAGATGATGAAGGAGCTGCGTGATAAGTTCGGCACCTCGCTTCTCCTTATAACACACGATTTCGGCGTGGTGGCGGATATCTGCGACAGATGCGCCGTGATTTACGCCGGCGAGATAGTGGAGTACGGCACGGTTGAGCGTATATTCCACAACCCGATGCATCCCTATACCGTGGGACTTTTCAAC
>CAZBUH010000158.1:0-2941 GCA_964495095.1 uncultured Oscillospiraceae bacterium
CGGGCAAGCCAATGTCCCTTCCACGGTGTTGCTGCGGATAGAGTTTACAGCACCGGACGCTTCCACGCCGGCGGGTGAGCTCTTACCTCGCCTTTCCACCCTTACCGGACAGGGCCTGATGCACTACCTTGTGGGCGCTGTGCGCTCAAAAATTTGACATAGTGACGGCCAACAGCCGGCGGTATATCTCTGTTGCACTTGTCCTGAAGTCGCCTTCGGCGGGCGTTACCCGTTATCCTTGCCCTGTGGAGCCCGGACTTTCCTCACGCGCTTATTAAGCGCCCGCGGCCGTCTGGCTGACTGGCAGAAATATTTTATCCCAAATGACATGGCCTGTCAATAAAATAAAATTTGAAATGAGCGTCGGCCTGCGGTATAATACCATATTATATAAATGCCGGTTTTTACCTGCGGCTTGTGGGAGCCGTGGCAGCGGACGGATATGCTGGGTCTTATATGGGAAAATTAAGAGCATAATGATTTTGGGAGGTTTTTCATGAGACTTTCGGAATATATCGACGGGCTTAAAAATAAGCGGGTGGCCGTTCTCGGAATCGGGGTGAGCAACACGCCGCTTATAAAAAAGCTGCTTGGCTCCGGGATAAAGGTGTCCGCCTTTGACAGAAACACCGCCGAAAAGCTCGGCCCTGCGGCGGAAGAGTTGGCCTGCCTTGGGGCGGACCTTATTTTGGGCAGCGACTACTTAAATTACCTCGACCACGATGTGATATTCCGCACTCCGGGCCTGCGTCCGGATTTGCCGCAGATTGAGCGGTGCGTCCGCCGCGGGGCGGTGCTCACCTCGGAGATGGAGGCGTTTTTTCAGGTCTGCCCCTGCAAAATAATCGCCGTCACCGGAAGCGACGGTAAGACGACGACTACCACCATAATTTCGGAGCTTCTTAAAAAAGCCGGGTACAATGTGCATGTAGGCGGCAATATAGGCCGTCCGCTGCTGTGCGGCGCGGACGATATGTCTGAAAACGATATCGCAGTGCTGGAGCTGTCATCCTTTCAGCTTATGACAATGGATAAAAGCCCGGATATAGCCGTGGTGACGAATCTTGCTCCCAACCATCTTGATATACATAGAGATATGGACGAGTATGTGGAGGCGAAAAAAAATATATTCACCCATCAGGCTGCCGGAGGCAGGCTCGTACTGAACGCCGATAATGATATAACGGCGTCCTTTGCCGGAAATCCCGGCGTCGAGGTTAAATATTTCAGCCGGCGGAAAGAGGTGGACGGCTGCTGGCTCCGTGACGGGGATATATATCTGAGCGGGGAAAAGCTGATGCCCACGTCGGGGATATTGCTGCCGGGAGTGCACAATATTGAGAATTATATGGCGGCCTTCGACGCTGTGGAGGGGCTTGTGCCCCGTGATATCATGGCGGATATAGCCGGCAGCTTCAGCGGAGTGGAGCACAGGATAGAGCTTGTGCGGACCTTGAGGGGCGTGAGATATTATAACGATTCCATCGCCTCAAGCCCCACAAGGACGATAGCCGGCCTCCGGTCGTTTAAGGAAAAGGTAATACTGATTGCCGGCGGAAAGGATAAGGGAGTGCCCTTTGACAGCCTGGGGACGGAGATATTGAAGCACGCAAAGGCACTGGTGCTGACGGGCCTTACAGGGCCGAAAATACGCGCCGCCGTGGAAAATGCGCCGGGGTATGACGGCAGCCTGCCCATAGTGGAAGAGGAAGATTTTAAAGAGGCGGTGCTTGCGGCTTCGGGGCTTGCGTCCGAGGGGGATGTTGTGATACTGTCGCCGGCCTCCACATCATTTGATAAATTTAAAAATTTTATGGAGCGCGGAGATACCTTTAAGAAAATTGTAAATGAACTGGAGTGACCTTGGTGGATTTTTCAGAGATAATGGATGAGCTCAGCCGGTGCGACGCGCCGTCCGGGTTTGAAGCCCCGGCGATATCGGAAACGGCGGGACGGTTGCTGGCAAAATACATGGATGAGGTGCGCGTTGACGTTCTGGGAAATACCGTGGGCGTTAAAAGGTGCGGCAGGGAAAACGCGAAAAAGCTCCTGCTGGACGCGCATGTTGACGAGATAGGATTTATAATAACAGGGTACGAGGAGGGCTTTTTGAAGTTTTCCGCCATCGGCGGAATAGATTTGCGGACGCTGCCTGCCAGCGAGGTGAAGATACTGACAGAGCCCCCGGTTTACGGTGTTATAGACACCATGCCGCCCCATGTGCTGAAGGCCGGGGAGATGGACAGCGCCATCGACATAAACGACCTCTTCATAGACGTGGGAATGACAGCGGAGGAGGCCGCGGAGAAAATCCCGCTCGGCACCGCCGCCGTTTATAATTCGCAGATTCGGAAAATAGGCGGGCGCCGCCTCTGCGGCAAGGCCCTGGATGACCGCTCGTGCTTTGCCGTTATTCTGCGCGCGCTGGAAATAATGGGCGATAGCCCGCTGGACGCGGATCTCTATGTAATGGCCAGCGCACAGGAGGAGGTAGGAGTCCGGGGAGCCGCCGCCGGAGCTTTCGCAATCGCCCCGGATTATGCAATAGTCCTGGATGTGGGCCACGCCGAGGTGCCCGGCGCCCCTAAGGAGAAGACCGTCAAAATGGGCGGCGGAGGAGCCATTGGAATCGGTCCCAACATGAACAGGAAATTTACCGATTATATCAGGAAAACAGCCGAAGAAAACGGCATACCATATCAGCTTGAGGTCATAGCCGGTATGAGCGGTACAAACGCCAGGGCCATACAGACGGCCCGGGACGGGGCGGCCACGGCGCTTATATCCCTGCCGCTGAAGTACATGCACACGCCTGTGGAGATAGTGGATACGGACGACTGCGAAAACTGTGCCAGGCTTCTGAGCGCGGCGGTGCTTTCTTTTAAGGGAGGTCTTGCATTATGACGGAGCTTCTTAAAAAGCTGTGCTCCCTAAGGGGAGT
>CAZBUH010000159.1:0-2912 GCA_964495095.1 uncultured Oscillospiraceae bacterium
AGCAATAGACAAAATTTAAAACGCAAAGCAAAGCCCGCCGGGAGCTTTAGGCTCCTGGCGGGTATTATTGGGGTAATATCCCCGGCAGCCACACTTCGGGCAGGCAAATCCATCCGGGAATCGAAGCCGGAATAGCTTCTCCCGGCACTCCTCATCTGCCTCATAGCGTACCCTACGCTCTTCAAACGTAATTGCCGCCGACTTTACCACGGTGAATGCCTCTTACTCTTTATAGGATCATCTTACAAGGCTAACCGTCCAATTAAACGGGCTTTTCTTCTATGCCTTGTACTTTACTGAGTTAAGCCGATATGAATATATATTATAATGAGTACCTTATCCAGACTGTCGTCCGCCGAATAGGTGACCCGCGCCGCCTCATCCATGACCTTCTGAAGCTCCGCCTTTGTTGTCTCCGCCGTCAAAACGCCGTCGTTTTCCGTATATTTCAGCGACGACAGCGCCTCCGGCATTTCCTCAAACTCGGCGGCGGCATAGTATTCCCCTGATGCAAGGCTCCCGCTCACGTCAAAGCCGCCGGCGCCGTCCGTGCCCGCAATAAACTCTCCCGGCTCGGCGGCAGGCGCTTCCGGCTCCTGTGCCTCCGGCGCCGGCATATCCAAATCTTCCGTTTTTTCCTCCTCTGCCGCGTCGTACCAGCCGCTCTGTGCCTCATTGCTTTCGGCGTCCGTCATCTGGACCTCCGCCGCGCTGTCCGCCGACCCCTTGGACATGAACAAATTGCTCTTCAGATAATTTATCCCCAGCAGCGCCAAGACTATGACCGCCGCTGCCGCGGTGCCCCGCCCGAAGCTGAAGCGCCGCTTTTTCCCTTTGCCGCTGTCAAGGCCAATTTTGTACATTATCCCCTTGGCCAGAGTCTCCGGCGGCTGTACCTCACCGTCAAAGCACTGATCCATGGCGGCGTAAGCCTCCATGACCCGCCGGCAGTCAGGGCAGCTCTCAAGATGGGCGTCCAGCTCCGCCTTTTCCGCGTCGGAGATCTCGCCGTCTGTATACGCGCTTATAAGCTCAAGATATCTGTCGCAGTTTTCCACGGCGTTCACTCCCCTTTCATCTTGTCTGACGGCTTTTTATCGAAAAAGTTTCCGGCCGACGTCAGATAAACCGCCATCATTTTTCTTCCCCTGGATATTCGGGATTTCACAGTCCCGGAGGGCGCCTCCAGGATCTCGGAAATCTCATTGTAGCTGAGTCCCGAGATCTCCCGCATTATAAGCGCCTGCCTGTAATCCGCCGGCAGCTCCAGAAGCCCCCGGTTTATGGCCTCCCGCAGCTCCTTTTTCTGAAGCTCCGTCTCGGGGGCGTAACGTGTGTCTGGAAGCTGCAGCTCCCGCTCCTCTCCCTCGCCGTCCAGGGAAATCACGCTCCCTCTTTTCCGCTTTTTCTCTTTCCGGAGGAAGTCGATGCAGACGTTGGACGCTATCCTGTAAAGCCATGTGGAAAAGCTGCTTTCGCCGCCGAAGCTCTCCAATTGGTAATACGCCTTCAAAAAAGCCTCCTGTGAAAGGTCGAAGGCGTCCTCGGCGCTCCCCGTCATGCGCAGTGCCAGATTATATATCCGCTTTTCATTTCCCTTTACCAAAAGCTCAAATTCATCCTGGTTTCCCGCCAATATCCGGCTTATGATATTCTGTTCCTCTTCCCGTGTCAACAGCCTCACCTCAGCTCTCTTTTTATGCCGGCAGTGATATCGTAGATATCCTCCATAGTCTCGATGCGCGTTATCTTCTCCTTGAAATATCCCGAATAGGGCACTCCTCTCAGATACCAGGCGTAGTGCTTCCGGGCCTCCAGGCAGGCCGTCCTCTCGCCCTTATATTCTGCCGCCAGCTCGAACTGGGCCACCGCCGTGTCCACTCGCTCCGCCAGAGGCGGCCTGTCCGGCTCCGGCTCGCCGTTCAGCACGGCCTCCGCCTGCATGAATATCCACGGGTCCCCAAAGGACGCCCTGCCGATCATGGCCATGTCCGCGCCGGTATACCTTAAAATATGCGCAGCCTCCCCGGCGCTCACTATGTCACCGTTTGCGATCACCGGTATCTTCAGGGCATTTTTGACCTCCCGGATAATATCCCAGTCGGCGCTTCCCGAATACATCTGCGCCCGGGTCCTGCCGTGTATTGCCACAGCCGCGGCCCCCGCCTCCTGGGCCATTTTTGCAAACTCCACGGCGTTTACGCTGCCCCTGTCCCAGCCTTTGCGCATTTTTATCGTGACGGGCCGCTTTGCGCCCTTTTTCACAGCCTCGATTATCTTCATGGCCTTTTCGGGGTCCCGCATAAGCGCCGAGCCGTCGCCGCTTTTTACCACCTTGCCCACGGGGCAGCCCATATTTATATCTATTATATCCGCTCCGGAAATTTCGGCTGCCATTGCCGCCGCCTCGCCCATGCAGGACACGTCGCTGCCGAATATCTGGGCCGCAGCGGGGTGCTCCCCCTGGTCAAGGCGCAGGAGCGTCTTTGTTTTCCTGTCGTTAAAGCACAGAGCCTTGGCGCTTACCATCTCCGTATATGTGTAGCCCGCGCCCATGGAGCGGCAGACGTGCCGGAACGCTATATCCGTCACCCCCGCCATCGGCGCGAGGGCAAGCTTGGAGGTGATCTCCACATCTCCTATTCTCAAAGCTCATACCTCCAGTCCACTTAATAATTCTATGATAAAAGTTGGATTTAGTCAACCGGCGGGAAATTTATTGCCGTAACGCCGCCAAAGCAAAGGCCCCAAAAAGGGCGCATTGCAAAACAGGATCGTAAAAAGGGAGGAGAGATCAGCCCAGGCGGCCTCTGCTTTTCCCCCAGATGGAGTTGGCGGCTTTATGAAAGCTTTGCCATCGGGGAGCAGTTTGTCAAGACATTTTTTCTGATTTTTGAAATTAAATTTGCAAA
>CAZBUH010000160.1:0-2868 GCA_964495095.1 uncultured Oscillospiraceae bacterium
GTGAAGGCCCGGCCTTGGCGGGCGTGAAATATGCGGAGGGGAAAATGGAGCTTAGAAGAGCCGTTGCCGGCGACGCCGCAGAAATAATGCCGGTTATAGAGGACGCGAAAAAATACCTGGCCGCAAACGGAGTTGACCAGTGGCAGGACGGTTTTCCCGAAAGGCGGGACATTGAGGAGGACATAGCCACCGGAAACGCATTCGTTTTCTGCGAAAACGGCAGCGTGGAGGCTTTTGTGCTTTTCGGAGAAGGGCCGGAGCCGGCCTACGGCGGCATTTATGACGGGCACTGGCTCACAGAGGGCGATAATTACGGGGTGATACACAGGACGGCGGTTTCCGCCCGGCGCCGCGGAAGGGGCATATCGGACGCCATGTTCGGGCTCTGCGAGAGGCTTAGCCGTGAGCGCGGCTTTGGGAGCCTGCGGCTGGACACCCATGAGGATAACCGGGTGATGCGGCACATAGCGGAGAAAAACGGCTTTACATATTGCGGGAAGATGTACCTTGGGCCGGGAGAGCTGCTGCCCAGGATAGGGTACGAGAAGCTATTATGAAGGCTGTGCTCTCACCCGCTATGAATATGCGGGAATATAAGGGGCCCCGCGCCTCAAAGCCGCTTTTCCCGGAAAAGACGCGGCTAATAATGGAAAAGCTTAAAGGCCGTGACGCCTGGGAGCTTGAGGGCATTCTCGGGGTAAAGCCGGACAGGGCCATGCAGTCGTATGTTGAATACCAGTCCTTCAGCTTCAGGAAAAGAGGCACCCCGGCGGCACTGGCCTTTGACGGGAGCTTTACCTACTGGAATTTCCACGCCGAGGATTTTACGGAGGAGGAGTTTGCCTTCGCCCAGAAGCACATCAGGATATTGAGCCCCCTTTACGGCGTGCTGCGGCCCCTCGACGGAATCCAGCCCTACCGGCTGGAGATAGGGGGCGGATTTTCGGCAGACGGGGAGAGCCTCTACGATTTCTGGCAGGAGGAGATACACCGGGAGCTTTTTTCCGGGGGAGACATTGTGGTAAACCTGGCCTCCTCGGAGTACTCAAAGGCCATAATGCGGGGAAAAGAGAAAGGCGACCGTGTCATAACCTGCGACTTCCTGCGATATACCGGCGGGAAGCTCAAAAGGCCCGCGGTGTATATAAAAATGGCCCGGGGACAGATGGCCAGGTTTATCGTAAAAAGCAGGATAAACTCTCCCGGGGGCCTCAGGGATTTCTGCTGGGATGACTATAAATTTATAGAGGAGCTCTCATATCCGGATAAATTTACATTTATCCGTGAGTCCCTCTGAAAACGCTGTATTTTCAAGGCGTTTCGCCTGTTTTGCATTCCAGTCTTATGTATTTTCCCCTGCTTTTGCCCTTACGGGCCGAAGCAAGGGAAAGTTTTTTATAGTTTCCGCCGACTGCCTTATCCAGCAGCCTTACGGGAGTATGCTTCGCTTCCCTTGTAGCGTGAGCGTAGACGTTCATTACAAGTTATGTCGAAGTTGGCGGCTGAACAGGTCAGTGAAGACGCTGGCGTGAGCAGGGGGTCCATGCGCCGGGTTGTCCGCCTTACCAACCTGATTCCCGAAGTGCTGGACATGGCGGATGAGAAGAAAATCGCCTTTAATCCGGCGGTTGAGCTTTCAAATCTCAAGCCGCGGGAACAGAAAAATTTCCTGGAAGCTATGGATTATGCACAGGCGTCTCCCTCTCTATCTCAGGCACAGCGCATGAAGAAGTTAAGTCAGGCTGGCGACTGTACGCTGGATGCCATGTGTGATGTGATGGATGAAGTCAAGAAAGATGATATGGGGCAAATTGCTTTTAAGACAAGCGAGCTTCAGCGGTATTTTCCAAAATCCTATACGCACAAACAGATGAGCGACAGCATCATCCGGCTCTTGGAACAGTACCAGTGGGACAATTATCAGTTCGCCCAAGGAAGCTGTTATCCGCGACTTCGCAATCGACAACTGAGGAGGAAAAGAATATGGGTTATGTCACTTTTAATTTTAACGGTGATTTTCATATCACCGTGACCCCGGACTCTGCAAAGCGGCTTAAGCCGTCTATAGAAAGACTTGCGGGGATTTTGGACAATCCGATTTACGACGAGGGCCATCAGGCTCTTGCAGAGTCCATTGAGGACTACAAAAAGCCGTTGACGGCGACATTGAGGCCACATATCCCTTTGACGGTGAAGCTTCCCTCATTTGCAGCGAGAAAGGTAAAATAAACGGCTCCCCGCTTAACCGTGCGTTAAGAACAGAGGACGGTGATGTTTATGATATTATTGCCGGGGATTTCCTTGTTGTCGGACTTGGCGAAGAAAATTTCGCTTCGCTCACGCCGGAACAGGCGGCGCACTATGAAGGACTGTTCCACCAGCCGGAAATGTTCGTCAAGATGGGGCGCGGCGTTATGGCGATTTCTCTCCCGGACGATATGGTAAAAACCAAAGAACCGGCAGAGGTTAAAGCCGCTGGAATACGCCCGCAAATTGCAGAACGATGACGGCCCTCCCTGCTGCGGAAAGGGGGAATGAATTTGCAGGAGGAAGTTGAAAACAGAACTGTCAATCTGGCAATCAGCACCAGCAAGCTCACCGGCCGCGCCTTGATTTCGGCGTTCCGAAAGTATCTGCAGCACCGGGCCAAAGTGAAAGCAGGGAAAGCGGCTGACTCCCCTCACGGGAGAAGGACGATGTGCGCCCTTCCGTCCTGGAGCAGCTCAAACAGCTTTCCGCCGCAGAACGGTCTGCACCGATGCCCAAAACAAGGCCTGAAAGGGATGAAGGAGCTGTCTGCTTTTTCATGGTATAACCTCCTCGTATAATAATAAAATAGCAATAGTAATCGAATAAAATAGAAATAGA
>CAZBUH010000161.1:0-2833 GCA_964495095.1 uncultured Oscillospiraceae bacterium
TGTCCCATCACTTCCCGCAGCTGCTTCATTTGCGCATTGTCGAGGTACGGCAGCGTTTCCTGCATAACCTCAGTGATCACTTCTTCTTTCATTGTCGATTCTCCTTCATAAAATATTCCAGAGAACGACTTCATCGGAACAAAGATAGCCTCATAAAAACCCTCAAGCAAAATGTATTCTTCATCAGATATTCTTCTGATTTTATAGTCCATAATGACGCTCCAACAGCAATCCCGATTTTTCCTGCTATCCTATCGCCGGTCTCTTTTCTGTCAACGCGTCCGCGCTTTGCGTAACATTATTGCGTCAAACTCTCAGCTCAGGTTTACGGCAGCCCAGAAGCCCTCATACATGGCGTTGGAGGCTTTGCGGGCGCGGACGCAGTCGCCGGCGGCGACCACTTCATCGGCGCTGTCCTCAAGGGCGGCGGCAACATCGCTGTTGGCGCGCATACCCATGGCGTACACCACGGAATCGGCGGCTATGAAATGTTTCTCCCCATCCCTGTCCACGGCGCATACGCCGTCCGCTCTCACCTCAGTCACCCTGAGGCCCGTGCGGCACTCTATATCGACGCCGGCAAACGCCTGCATCATGCCCTCCTTGTGCATCCAGTTTGCCTCGGGAGCTATCTCATCCTGCATCTCGACTATTGTCACGCTGTGCCCGCGCTCCGCCAGGAAGAGGGCGGTCTCGCAGCCCACCAGTCCGCCGCCCAGCAGCGCCACATGGCGGCCCAGTGCTTCAGGAGCATCATAAACCTCCAGGGCGTGCCGGACATCCGGCCCGTCAAGTCCCGGTATCGGCGGCCGGACCGGCGTGGAGCCCACGGCGGCTATAACGGCGTCATATCCGCCTTTGCGGACAAAATCGGCCGTTACCTCAGTGTTCAGCAATATCTCCACCGGGAGGGCGTTTACCCGGTCGATAAGATATTTTTTCACCCGTCTGAGGTCCTCCTTCAGCGGGTCCCGATCAGTGAATTTCAAAAGCCCGCCAAGGGACCCGGTTTTTTCGGCCAGGGTCACGCGATGGCCACGCTGGGCGGCGGTAACGGCGGCCTTCATGCCTCCGGGCCCTCCGCCTGCCACAAGGATGCTGAGGCTTTTACCGGCAGGCTGGATAAAGTCGCGGTAGCGGAACTCACGCCCCGTCCTGGAATTAACGGAGCACTGGAACCTGCGGCCCGCCTGCATACCTGTAAGGCAGTCGAGGCAGCGCATACAGGGGATTATCTCATCCCGGCGCCCCTTTCTCGCCTTTTCGGGGAAATAGGGGTCGGCTATAAGCGCGCGCACCATAGCCACGGCGTCGGCCTTGCCGGATGCCAGTATCTCCTCGGCCATCTCCGGGTCCGAAATGGCGCCGATGGTTATGACCGGCGTGCTGACGTGCTTTTTTATCTCGGCGGCATATTTCACATTGACGCCGTGGGGCAGGAATATGGTGGGATGGGTCACGACAGCCTGCGCGTCCTCAGTGTCCAGGGCCGCGGAGACATGGATAAGGTCAACCTTGCCGTCTATCATCTTCGCAAACTCCACCGCGTCCTCTATCCCGTAGCCGCCCTCTATGCACTCGCTGCCGCTCATGCGGTACTCAATGGGGAAATCCGGGCCTACGGCCTGACGCACACGGTCGATGACCATCAGCGGGAACCGCGCCCTGTTCTCGAGAGAGCCGCCGTATTCGTCCGTCCTTGTGTTGTAGTAGGTCGAAAGGAACTGGTGCAGCAGCCAGCCGTGGCCGCCGTGCAGCAGGCACATGTCAAAGCCCGCCTGCTTCAAAAGGCTGGCGCCGTGGGCATAGTGGTCGGCCACCTCGTTCATCATGGCCTCGTCCATGCCTGTCACCTGGACCCCGTCATAATCCCGTACCATGGTGACGGGGCCTATGGGCAGATTGCCGCCGTTGGCCTCCGGCACTGCCGTGAGCCCGCCGTGGTTTAGCTCCAAAGACGCCTTTGCGCCGTATGCCTGAATGGCCATGGCGAGCTCTGAGAGTATTGGCAGGCTGTCCTCACTCAGATTGAGGCTCCGGGGATTGGTGGCCGCGTGTTCCCTGTCCACCGGCGTGTCGCCTATGGTCACTACCGCTGCCCCGCCCCTGGCCTTTTCCGCATAATAGGCTATCATGTAGTCGTTTGGATAGCCGTTGCCGTCAATCTGACACATCATGGTCGGGCCGGAGAATATCCTGTTTTTGAACGTCACCTTTCCAACGGTGAGCGGCTTAAACAGGTTAGGATAATATTTATTCATCGTAACTCCCTTCATTCGCTGTAAGCGGGCGGCCCGTCAATTATCCCGGCGGGCGCCGCGATCATATTTTTCATCCGGCCGGAATAGCCGGGCACAACCACATTGTCCCACGCCCCGCGTATACGCAAAACAAGGCGGTTTTTACCGCCCTGTTTTACCTGTCTTATTTCCTGTGCCGCATCGCGTCTCTCCGCGGGTATGGCTCACTGCTTCTGCCATTCCGGAAGATATACGGTGAATATGCCGTTTATCTCAAAGCAGGTCTCGCCGGCCAGATTCTCCGTCAGCGTTATCATCACCGGATAGGAGGAGGCGAGCTTCGAGCTCGTATATCCCTCATCCAGCAGCTTCTGGCGGGCTTCCCCGGAAAGAAGCTCTTCCAGAGATTTTTCGGAGTGCCAGTACTGATTTTCCTCCGTCAGGGTGTATGTCTCCCCGCTGTTCGTATATCCCTCGGTCTCCTTTTCCCCAAAGATCTCCGTAATTTTTTGGCTGATAGTGTCAATATCCCCGGAATTTTCAGGTATGATATAGATATACTCCAGCACCGGGGAGTCCCCATACTGGCAGAA
>CAZBUH010000162.1:0-2784 GCA_964495095.1 uncultured Oscillospiraceae bacterium
GACGATATTGTTTATCCCGCTGTGGATAAGCTCCAGCATTTCGGCGGTGAGGAGCCAGCCCTCGCCCATCTTGTTGCCGTAGCCCAGGTAGCCCTTAATAAGCTCCTGAAGGTTTGCGAAGGTACCCATGGGGATAAATTTAGGCTGGGTCTTTACGGCCTCAATCATAACGTGCTGCAAATTTTCAATGTACTTCTGGAAAACGCCGCACAGGGCCTTTTTAAGCTTCAGACCCTTGTAGAGGTCCACGTCAACCACCCGGTTGTTGATTTTAAATATGATAAAGTCGGTAAGCCCCGGCACAACGGGCTCACAGTTTTCCGAGAGGAGGAATTCCTCAAGGTAATTATTTCCCAGAGGTGCGAATTTAACGTATATTTCACCCACAATGCCGACCTTTGTTTTCTTTTCGCCCGTAAGGGGGATTTTTGCGAAATCCGCCGCTATCTGCTCCATATACCGGCGCATGGCGTTTTTGGTGAGGCCCTTGTTGTGGGAGATAAGGGTGACGAGCTGATCGGTCCAGTGGGCGATGAGGTTGTCGGTGTCGCCCTTGCTCACCTCGTAGGGTCTGCACTGATTTGCGAGGCAGATTATGAAATCCCCGTAGAGCATGGCGGGCACCATGCGGATTATGACCTTGAGGCCCAGCTTGAAGCCCGGGTTTTTCTCGAGGCCGGAGAGGTTTACGGACACCACGGGCACATAGTCGTACCCGGCCTTTGCAAGCGCCTTACGCAAAAGGTGGATGTAGTTTGAGGCGCGGCAGCCTCCGCCTGTCTGGGTTATGAGCAGGCCCACCTTGTGGGGGTCGTATTTCCCACTGTTTATGGCCTCGATAAGCTGGCCTATAACCAGCAGGGCCGGGTAGCAGGTGTCGTTGTGGACATATTTAAGGCCGGTGTCAACAGGCCCCCGGCCGGAGGGGGTGAGCATGTCTATTTTGAAGCCCTCCAGCTCCATGACCTTTTTAAGAAGAGTGAAGGTCACGGGCAGTAGCTGGGGCATGATAAGTGTGTATTCCTCTTTCATCTCCTTTGTAAAAAGGAGCCGCCCGGTTTTGTCATATACAAGTTCAGCCATTATGTATCTCCTTTAAGCCTTGCCGTCCATTGCGGCGATAAGGCTTCTTATGCGTATTTTCACTGCGCCCAGGTTTGAGATGTCGTCTATTTTGAGTTGGGTATAGAGCTTTCCGCCGCCCTCAAGGATGCTTCTCAGTTCATCGGTGGTTATGGCGTCGGTGCCGCAGCCGAAAGAGACGAGCTGCACCATCTGCATGTCCGGCTGGGTGCAGACGTATCTGCCGGCGTTATACATCCTGGCGTGGTAGGTCCACTGGTTGAGCACATGGCGGCTCTCCTTATCCATAAGCTGAGATATGCAGTCCTCGGTTATGAGAACAAGGTCAAAGCCCGTTATAAGCTCGTCTATGCCGTGGTTTATCTCTGGATCCGCATGGTATGGACGGCCGGCCACAACGATTATCTTCATCCCGTGGTCGCGGGCGTATTTTATATACTCACCGCCGGTACGGATTATATCGGCCTTGTAGGCGCCATAGGCGGCGTAGGCCCGCTTTGACGCGGCTTCGGTCTCCTTTTCCGGGATGCCGAAATTCTCCTTAAAGTATTCCGCCGCCCGCTTCTTAAAGCCCTTGGGCTTGTGGAGCCCAAAATAGGGGTCCAGGTACCGTATCTCCTTAAGGCGTTTTACGTTGGCGCCGATAAGCTCCGGGTAGTAGGCCACCACCGGGCAGTTGTAGCAGTTGTCGCTTATGTCCTCGTTGAAGTTATAGGACATGCAGGGATAGAAGATAGTATCGCAGCCCATGTCGATAAGATTCAGAACATGCCCGTGCATGAGCTTTGCCGGGTAGCAGACGGTGTCCGAGGGGATAGTCCGCTGGCCCTTTATATACACGGCCCTGCTGGACTCCGGAGAGAGAACCACCTCGAAATTGAGCGCGGTGAAGAACTCAAACCAGAAGGGCAGGTTTTCGTACATGTTGAGGCCGAAGGGGAGACCGATTTTTCCCCTTGAGCCGTCCCCGGAGCCTTTCCCTTCCATAGTCCGGAGCTTATCGTATTTGTATTTCATCATATTGGGGGCGGTGCTCTTTTTCCCGCCCAGGGGCTTTGAGCACCTGTTGCCGGAGATAAAGCGCCTGCCGCCGTCAAAGGTGTTAACCGTGAGGGAGCAGTGGTTTGTGCAGCCCTGGCAGGTTACGGGTTTGGCGGTGTGGGAGAAGCTTTTCAGACCCTCCGGCGTGAGAAGGCCGGTGGCCTCGCCCCGGTTATCCATGGCGTAGAGGGCCGCGCCGTAAGCGCCCATAAGGCCCGCAATGGTGGGGCGGGTGACGTTGCGGCCAATTTCCATCTCAAAGCCACGGAGCACCGCATCGTTCAGGAAGGTGCCTCCCTGGACAACGATGTTTTTGCCCAGGTCGTCGGCGCTGGCCGCTCTGATGACCTTGTATATGGCGTTTTTCACGATGGATATCGAGAGGCCGGCGGAAATGGACTCCACCGAGGCCCCGTCCTTCTGGGCCTGCTTTACGCTGGAATTCATGAAAACCGTGCAGCGTGAGCCCAGGTTTACGGGAGCGGGGTCAAAAAGCCCGATTTTGGCGAAATCCTTTATCTCATAGCCCAGGGCTCTGGCGAAGGTCTCGATAAAGGAGCCGCAGCCGGAGGAGCAGGCCTCGTTCAGCATGATGGAATCCACCGCGCCCCCCCGGATCTTGAAGCACTTCATGTCCTGGCCGCCGATGTCGATGATGAA
>CAZBUH010000163.1:0-2721 GCA_964495095.1 uncultured Oscillospiraceae bacterium
CGAGGTTCCCCACGCTCAGGGCGGCCTGGTTCCCGGCGACGGCATGGGCCTGATGTTCCAGCACTATCTGGGCACCAAGAAGGGCAACTACTACATGATGACCTCCCGCCAGGTCACTGCGCAGCAGATGTTGGATTGGGGCCTGTGCTCCGAGGTTGTGCCGAAGGGCAAGGCTGTCGAGCGCGCCTGGGAAATTGCCCGTATGTGGAAGCGTATGCCCTATGAAAACCGCTGCATCATGTCCAACCTGGCCAAGCGCCCGCTGATGAAGTTGTTCATGGAGGATCTGAAGCTGCACACCACCTCCGAGCAGTACGGTTCCCTGCTCCGCGTTGCCGAGGGTACTCTGGGCGACGAGAACTCCGCACAGCAGGATGAGAAGTACATCTCCCGCGTCAATGACTACCGTTATGCGACCAAGGATATGGAGCAGCCCATGAATCTGGAGATGTGGGCCGGTATGCCCGCCCGCGCCGCCCAGTGGTTTAAGAAGGTCGAGGCCGGCGAGATCGAGAATCCGTACGTCTTCGAGCACAGCAACGAGCCCGACTGGTATAACGCTTTCTAAGCTGACCTTCAAATTCAAGATCCCAATGCGCCCTGAGCGCATTGGGATTTTTTATGTGTCCGGGGCCGGGATATGCGCGCTGTTGATAAAGAAAGGCAAATCAGTTATAATGAAAAATAAAGGGTTCTATGCGGGAAGTGGGAAAGGAGCCAATAATGGCGTTTGATTTTAAAAAGGAATATAAAGAATTTTACATGCCGAAGGCAAAGCCGGAGATAATCGACGTTCCGGAGATGAATTTCATTGCCGTCAGGGGCCGTGGGGACCCGAACCAGGAAAACGGCGCGTATAAAGAAGCGCTGGGTGTGCTGTACGCCATGGCCTATACGATTAAGATGAGCAAGCTTGGCGACCGCAGAATCGAGGGGTATTTCGACTATGTGGTGCCGCCCCTGGAGGGATTTTGGAGCCAGCAGGGCATAGACGGGGTGGATTACAGCAAGAAGGCCGATTTTGTGTGGACGGCCCTGATACGCCTGCCGGATTTTGTCACATTGGAGGACTTTGAATGGGCGGCGGCTGAGGCCGGGCGCAAAAAGGGTATGGACTGCTCCGGCGCGGAATTTCTGACGGTAACGGAGGGACTCTGTGTGCAGATAATGCACCACGGGCCCTATGACGACGAGCCGCGGTCGGTTAAGCTTATGGACGGGTATATTCTTGAAAAGGGCTATGAAAACGATTTCTCCGATGGCCGGTATCACCATGAGATATATCTCTCGGACCCGAGGAGAACGGCGCCGGAGAAGCTGAAAACGGTGATACGCCATCCTGTGAAAAAAGTGGGAGAGTGATTTAAAATGGTGCTTGAGACAGAGCGGCTCATTCTGCGCTCCTGGGAGGAGAGCGACGCGGAGGAGCTTTATAAATATGCCAGTGATGAAAGGGTGGGGCCGATTGCCGGCTGGATGCCCCATACCTCGGTGGAGAACAGCCGGGAGATAATAAGGGACGTGCTGTCGAAGCCGGAGACCTACGCGGTGGTGCTGAAAGCCACGGGAAAGCCTGTGGGAAGCGCCGGAATAATGCTGGGCGGCGCCGGAATGGCGGATATGAAGGAGAACGAGGCGGAGATAGGCTATTGGATAGGAGTCCCATATTGGGGACAGGGGCTTATACCTGAGGCTGTGCGGGAGCTGCAGCGCCGCTGCTTTCAGGATTTGGGCCTGGAGAGTATCTGGTGCGCCTATTTCGACGGGAATGAAAAATCCAGGCGCGTACAGGAAAAATGCGGCTTTATATACCACCACACGGAGCGTGATAAGCTCTGGAAGCTCACGGGGGACATACACACGGAGCACTGCACCTGCATAACCCGGGAGCAGTGGGAGAAAATACAGGCTTTTTAAGGCGGAGACGGCGGACAGAGAGGTACATTATGCAGACAGTAATGGTGATAGACGACGATATTCATATAGGCAATATGCTGGAGGAGACGCTTACAAAATCCGGCTACAGTGTCCTGCGGGCCTACTCCGGGACGGAAGCGCTGCTGCTTTTGGAGCGCCGCCGCCCCGAGCTTGTGCTTCTGGATTTGATGCTGCCCGGCATCCCCGGGGAGGAGGTGCTGAGCAGAATAAAGGATATACCCGTCATTGTGTGCAGCGCAAAGGTTGACGTTCAGGATAAGGTCGATCTTCTTCTGGGCGGCGCGGCGGATTATGTGACAAAGCCCTTCGACACAAAGGAGCTTTTGGCCAGGATAGCCGTACAGCTCCGGCGTTCAGCCTCCGGCGGCGGATATCCGGCGTACACTTTTGAGGATATAAGCCTTGACACCGCATCCCATGGGGTTTCAGTAAACGGCAGCCCTGTGCCGCTCACAAAAACCGAGTACGCCATATTGAAGCTGCTTATCAGAAATCCCGAACAGGTGATAGCGAAATCGGTCATTCTGGACAGGATAAGCGAGGATACGCCCGAATGCACGGAGCGCTCGTTAAAGCAGCATGTGAGCAATCTGCGGAAAAAGCTCCACGACGCGTGCGGGAAGGACTATATTGAGGCGGTCTGGGGCATCGGCTTCAAGCTGAGCAAATCTTGACCAAATCTTGACTTTTTTCTTGACCGCTTTCTTGACCTTTGTCTGGTACTATGAGGTCATCGAAGGAGGTAACCGATATGGAATACATTTTACAAACCAACGGCCTGAC
>CAZBUH010000164.1:0-2699 GCA_964495095.1 uncultured Oscillospiraceae bacterium
GCGGCGGCCCTTTTGCCGCTTTACAGCGTTTCCTTTATCATTCTGGCGAGGAATTTCACCCTCTCAGTGTCCGCCTGGGCCATAAGGCCGCCGTCGGCCTTTTCAGCCAGGGCGCTGTCGTAGGGGATGAACGCCAGGGGCGGGATGTCCTTATAAAGCGCCTCAATGCGCTTTTCATCGTCATCAGGGGCGAAATTTTCAACGACGCCCAGCACCGGGAGCATGAACATAAGGGAGAAGGTGACAATCTTCCCCACATAGTCGGCGGCAAATTTCCCGGGTGTGGTGACGATAATGGAGCAGTCCATGGGCATTGTGGTGAGGTACTCTATGGACGTGTCGCCCATGCCGGAGGGCATGTCGATAAGCAGCACGTCAAGCTCCGGCCAGTCGGAGCCTACCATATAGTATACGGCCATTTTCGCCGTGTCGGCGCTGGCCCAGAGCACCGGCTCCTCCGGGTGCTCTGATGGAACAAGGCCGTTTGATACGATGCTTATGCCGTCGGGCGTCTCCACGGGCTTTAAGGCGTCCGCAGTCGGGTCTATCTCCCCCTTGACCCCGAAAAGCCGGGGAATTGCACCCTGGGCCACGTCCGCGTCAAGTATGCCCGTCTTAAGACCCTCTCTCCTGAGAGCTTCGGCCAGCAGGGCCGTTACAACGGATTTTCCGGTGCCGCCCTTGCCGCTCATCACTGCTATCACCCGCTTTGCGGGCTTTTTCACCCGGCTGCTGCACTCGGCGGTGCAGGTGGAGCAGTTGTGCTCGCACTGCTGAAGCTCGTCAAGGTATTTGTTGGCCTCATCCGCATCCATTTCCATAAATTTTTTGAGCTGATCCAGCCCGTCTATATCTGCCATAAAAAATCCCCTCAATTTATTTTGTATTTTAAAGCTGTATTTGGAAAATTGCAGTTTAGCTGCGTATCCACGTATCTATTTCAGTCCTGTCCGGCGCACCAAAGCCCCAATCCAATATAACGTCTATATCCGTTTCAATAATGTCCAGCGACTTCTCATAGAGATATTTTTTCGCCCTTTCCGCGTAATTATCATGGTTTTCTCCCGCGTCCCGGCCGAACAGCGCAAGGGTTATTTCATCAACGGAAAGAACGACCGCTCTGCGCTCTTTCCTCAGCGCTTCGGCATATGTGCTTTTGCCGCTGCACAGCTTTCCGCATATCAAAAACCTTTGCCAAAAGGCCCGGCCTCCAATTTGCGGCGTCTCCCGCATTTGCAGGCGTCCCGGGAGCGCCGCGCCTTTACCTATTAAAAGTCAAATATCATTTTTTATTATACATTATATCGTATATATGTTAAAATATCAATCATGGAGGAGATACCATGCTTACTAAAAACAGTCTGCACACCGTAACTGTAGACGGATATTCGTCTGAGGGTATGGGCGTCGCCAGGATAGACGGGGAGGCCGTGTTCGTAAAGGGCGGCATCCGGGGTGAAATTCTGGAGATAAAAATACTCAAGGCGGGCAAGACCTGCGCCTATGGAAAAATCGAGCGGATATTGGAGCCGTCTCCACACAGGCAGACCCCGGACTGCCCTGTTTTCGGCAAATGCGGGGGCTGCTCTCTGCTGCACATGGACTATCAGGAGGAGCTGGACATGAAGCTGGCCCGGGTGGAGGATGCATTCCGGCGCATCGGCGGGCTGGATTTGAAGCCGGAGGAAATAATCGGGGCCGAGTCCCGGTTTGCCTACAGGAACAAGGCCATCTACGCGGTGGGAAGCGGCGGGGGACGGGCCGTGACAGGCTTTTTCCGTGACAGGAGCCACGACATAGTACCGGTGGAAAGCTGCCCCATACAGTCGGATTTTTCCGCCCGGGCAGCCCGGGCGCTGCGGCGCTGGATGGATAAATATAAGGTAAAGAGCTACGATGAGAAAACCGGCAGAGGCGTGGTGCGCCACCTTTTCTGCCGTTTGGGCTTTAACTCCGGCCAGGGGCAGGTGACGGTGGTGGCCACCCAGGGGAAAATACCAGCCCGGGAGGAGCTTATAGACGCCATACTCCGGGAGTGCCCCGAGACAAAGAGCATAATTTTGAATGTGAATACGACCAGGGGAAACACGGTGCTGGCCGGTAGCTTTGTGACCCTCTGGGGCCAGCCCTATATAACGGATAAGCTCCGGGGACTCAGCTTCAAGCTCTCCCCGAGGTCGTTTTATCAGATAAATCCGGCCCAGGCCCAGCGGCTCTACGAAAAGGCCATAGAATTTGCCGGGCTTACGGGGGCCGAGACGGTGCTGGATTTATACTGCGGCACCGGCACCATAACGCTCTCCATGGCGTCCCGGGCCAAAAAGGTCATCGGCGCGGAGATAATCCCCGAGGCCATACAGGACGCGGAGCTGAACGCCCGGGAGAACGGCATAGTAAACGCGGAGTTTATCTGCGCCGACGCCTCCGAGGCGGCGCTGCGCCTGCTTATGCACGGCCTTAGGCCGGATGTAATCACCCTGGACCCGCCCAGAAAGGGCCTGGCCCGGTCGGTGATAGACTCCGTGGCGGAGATGGCCCCGGAGCGGGTGGTGTACGTCTCCTGCGACCCCGGCACCCTGGCCCGGGATCTGAAAATTTTTAATCAGAAGGGCTACGCCCCCCAAAAAGCCGCCGCCGTGGACATGTTCCCCGGCACGCCACATGTGGAGACCGTTGTCTTGCTTTCCAAGGGAGAAATC
>CAZBUH010000165.1:0-2695 GCA_964495095.1 uncultured Oscillospiraceae bacterium
TCTCCCGCCCTCTTTTTTCGAGATATATCATTATGGCGGCTATGTCCGCCGGGCTTACCCCCGATATCCGGGAGGCCTGGCCGATATTTAAAGGCCGTATCCGGCTCAGCTTCTGCCGGGCCTCCAGCCTGACGCCGTTTATGGCGCTGTAGTCCATGTCCTCCGGCAGCCGCCGGGACTCCATTTTTGAAAATTCCTCCACCTGCCGCAGCTGCTTTTCAATATATCCGCTGTATTTTATGGATATCTCCACCTGCTCCTGTTCGGCCCTTGTAAGCTCCGGCCTGTCCGGGTCGAAGGGGGCAAGGCACCTGTAATCCAACTGGGGTCTGCGGATAAGGGCGGCAAGGCTCACTCCCGACGGCGGCGGCGTGGTGCCCCGTTCCCGGAGCAGCGCGCACAGCGGCTCCGACGGTGGGATATAGGCCTTTTCCAGCCGCTTTATCTCCTTCTCCACCCGATCGTATTTCCGAAGGACGCTCCTATACCGTTCCTCCGGCACGAGGCCGATTTCATATCCGATTCCGGCAAGGCGGATATCCGCGTTATCCTCCCTGTGAATGAGCCTGTATTCGCTGCGGGAGGTCATCATCCTGTAGGGCTCGTTTGTGCCCTTTGTAACAAGGTCGTCTATAAGGGTGCCTATATAGCACTGGCTTCTGGACAGCACCATAGGCTCCCGGCCCTTTATTTTAAGGGCGGCGTTCACTCCGGCCACAAATCCCTGCACCGCCGCCTCCTCATAGCCCGAAGAGCCGTTAAACTGGCCCGCGCCGTAAAGTCCGGATATTTTTTTCGTCTCAAGCGTGGCGTAAAGCTCTGTAGGGTCCACGCAGTCATACTCGATGGCGTAGGCGCAGCGCATCATCTCCGCCTTTTCAAGGCCGGGTATGGTGTGGAGCATCTCTATCTGCACATCCTCCGGCAGCGAGGAGGAAAAGCCCTGGATATACAGCTCCTCCGTGTCCAGCCCCATAGGCTCCACAAAGAGCTGGTGGCGCTTTTTATCGGGAAAACGCTCTATTTTCGTCTCTATGGACGGACAGTATCTGGGTCCCACCCCGTCTATAGTGCCGTTATAAAGCGGGCTTCGCCACATGTTCTCCCGGATGATCCTGTGGGTCTCCCCGTTTGTATAGGTGAGATAGCACACGGCCCTGTTGTTAAGGGGCGTTTTGGTCTCAAACGAAAACGGCTGGGGCTCCGGATCCCCGGGCTGTATCTCCATTTTTGAAAAATCCACGCTGCGCCGGTTTACCCTCGGCGGCGTGCCGGTTTTAAACCGGCGCATATTAAGGCCCAGCTCCTTGAGCCGCGCCCCCAGAGAGGCGGCGGCGAACATGCCGTCCGGCCCGCCCTCCCGCACAACATCGCCCACGATGGTGCGCCCTGAGAGGTATGTACCGGTGCAGACAATCGCCGCACGGCACCTGTACACGGCCCCGTTCTGCGTCTTTACATATGCCACCGCGCCGTTTTCAACGCCTATATCAACTATCTCCGCCTGCTTTAAGGAGAGGTTTTCCGTCTCCTCCAGGGTGTGCTTCATTATTTTCTGGTACTCGCGCCTGTCCGCCTGGGCCCTCAGGGAATAAACCGCGGGGCCCTTGCCCCGGTTCAGGAGCCTGTACTGTATGCAGGCCCTGTCGGCCGCGCGGCCCATCTCGCCGCCCAGGGCGTCCAGCTCCCGCACAAGATGGCCCTTTCCGGTGCCGCCTATGGCCGGGTTGCAGGGCATATTCCCCACGGCGTCAAGATTTATGGTAAAGCAGACTGTTTTAAGCCCAAGCCGGGCTGCGGCAAGCGCGGCTTCTATCCCCGCGTGGCCCGCTCCGATAACGGCAGCGTCAAAGCTGCCGGCCTCAAAATCCATTCCGAATTATATCCTTTCCAAAAGTGTGCCCAATATTTTCGCCGCCTCAGTAATCTGCTCCATTTCCTCCAGTGTGTAGAGCTTTTTCACATCCTGGGCGTGAAACATGCAGGCTTCCCTGGCGTTGCTGCCCATAAGCTCCCGTCCCGCCTCTGTAATGCCTATATATATGGTGCGGCGGTTATTGCCCTTGCGGCTCCGCTCCACAAGGCCCCGCTTTACCAGCGTATCGGCAAAGCGCGTAAGCTGCTGCTTTGACATGTGCAGGCCGGAGGCCACCTCGTTCATGGGCATGGGCCCCTCGTTTGTGAGCATGCTGAGGGCGCTTATCTGGAGCGGCGTAAGAGCCGACTCCGGGTCAGGAGTAAATTTCCGCATCCATCTGTTCTGTATAAGCGGCAGAAGCTCCAGCACCGTCCACGCGGCGCGCATTTCGGGGGCGTCCTCAAGGTTTTTTGGAAATTCTCTCATATCGTATTATGCTCCCCTCTTTTTATGAGACTGTACAATTTCCTTTACAGTCCGGGCTATTTGTATTTTATAATACGGAGCGAAAAATTGCAAGCATGTACCTGCACAAGGTATGCGCAGTGCGGAAAGAAGCTGCGGTTTCATACCAACACGCTCAACAGAGAGATCCGGTTCTTCAGCTGTTCCAACTATGTGAAGGACACGAGAGGTACTTGTAAGAGCCGCCACTATATCCGGGCAGACGCTATTGAGCAGGCGGTGCTGTTAGAGCTGCGGAGAATGGCTCAGTTCCTGGCGGATGACGGGGAAGCTTTTGCCGAACTTCTGGCGAAAAAGACCGGCGCAGATATT
>CAZBUH010000166.1:0-2670 GCA_964495095.1 uncultured Oscillospiraceae bacterium
AACAGCTGTGCGGCCTCGGCGATACACTGGCTCTCCTTTGCCGTGATCTTTCCGTTCCTCGTAATAATACGGGCATTAAACCGGTCGGTTCCCTTATTATGCAGGAAGCCCAGCCCTTTTACCCGGGTAATATCCTCCGGGCTCACCGTCACCGCTCCGGCTCCCTTTACCGCCTTCACCTCATTAAACGCCGTGGAGCCCTCCAGCACCAGCGTATTCGTATAGCCATAATGCTTCAGACGGTTCTGCAGCATATAGGCCCTTTTCCCCTTCGAACAGACAAGCAGCAGCTTCTCGTCCCTGCCAAGTCCGGGAACCTCGCCCTCCACCTTGGCCAGATCCACGTATACCGCGCCCGGAATGGACGGCTCCACAGAGGCATCCACCACACGCCGGTCCTTCGCCTCCCCGTTCAGATACTGGGCGGGCGTCATGCTCTCCATTGCCCCGCTCAGCTTGTTGAGCAGTACATTGACCGCCGTCACAAACGGATGGATCGCCGTGGAAAACGGAGGCGCATAAGCCATATCCATATTCTCCAGCTGCTCCAGCGTGGCGCCCATTGTCAGCGCTACCACACCCACGTCGATAATCTTGTCCACGGCGCCCGGCCCAAATGCCTGTACGCCCAGAAGCTTATGGCTCGTCCTGTCCGCCGTAAGCTTAATGGCAAAATAAGCCGCGCCGGGGTAATAATGCGCCTTATCATCCGTCACCGTCAGCGCCGTTATCACATCATAGCCCGCCTTTTTCGCATCCGCCTCGGAAAGGCCGGTCCGGCCTCCGTTCAGCTCCGGCAGCTTCACGATGCCGGTTCCCAGCACTCCCGGATATTCCCTGTCTCTGCCTCCCAGGATCTCCGCCAGCGTCCGGCCCTCCATATTTGCCGAGGAGCCCATGGGCGACCAGGCATCCGCCTTCGTCATGCGGCTGCTCACCATCGCGCAGTCCCCCACCGCATACACATCCGGCAGGCTTGTCCTGAGACGGCTGTCGGTCCTGACCGTCCCGTTCTGCGCCAGCTCAATCCCGCTGTCCTTCAGAAAGCCCGTGTTGGGCCGGATTCCCAGGGACAACACGACGATGTCGGCCGCAAAGCTTCCCCTGTCCGTCCGAACCTTCTCCGCCTTGCCGCTGCCCTCAATGGCCTCCAGCTTCGTATCCGTAAAAATACGGATTCCCTTCTTCACGAGATGCCGCCTCGCATATTCCGCCATCTCGAAATCAAACACCGGCATAATCTGATCCGCCATATCAATGACCGTCACTCCAAGTCCCTGCTGCTGAAGGTTCTCTGCGATTTCCAGGCCGATAAAGCCCGCTCCCACGACAACCGCCCGCTTCGCCTGGTTCCGCTCCAGATAATCTCTGGTGTCAATGGCATCCTCCGGCGCGCGCATGGAAAATACTCCCGGCAGGCTCACCCCTTCCACCGGCGGAATAACCGGAGATGCCCCGGAGGCGATGACGCAGCTGTCATACCGATAGGTCTCCTCCGCGCCGGTCCGAAGATTCCGCACATAAGCGGTCTTATTCCCGGCATCCAGCCTGTACACTTCCCGTTCATTGAGCACCTGCGCCCCGGTCAGCCCGGAGAACTTCGCAGGCGTATTGACGATCAGCTCGCCCTTATCCTGTATTACATTTCCCACATAATACGGAAGCCCGCAGCCGGCATAGGAAATATCCCGGCCCTTCGTCACAATTGTTACCTGAGCGTCCCTGTTCATTCTTTTCAGCTTCGCCGCAGTCTTCGTCCCCGCGGCAACGCCTCCGATTACCAGTACGTTCATAAGTCTCCCTCCCCTTGCTCTTCCTTTTTATACCCCATCGCGGGAAACGCGCCCGCTCCAAAGGAGCCCGCATCCAGGCGTGCCCTCCGGGATATACCTTAATGATACTAAAAAAAGTCCTCAAAGTAAAATCCTTTTCCGCCTTATCCGAAAAAAAAGCGGTTTTTTCACGCCCTCAGAGCCATTCCCTTCTGTCATTTTTCATGTTTTAAAAATATTTTTTGTTTTTTTCATTTTTCCCAGAAAAATAAAGGTATTTTTCATTTTTATGTAGACAATTCCTTATTTTATGTGGTATGCTTCATTACATTAGAGTATAAATATATCGCTGTATTTATTTCTGGGCCGTCCCGCGGGCGCCCCCTGTTCTGTGTGCAGGCTTCACACAATATGATATATGAGGAGGGAATATCTATGTTACAGGTTATGCAGGATTTTGTCACTTTTGTCAATGGTTATCTGTGGGGACCGCCCATGATTATTTTGCTGTTCGGCACCCATATTTTTATGACCTTCCGCACCGGACTTATCCAGAGAAAGACTCTCACGGCCATCAAGCTGTCCGTGACGCCCGATCCCGATGCCTCCGGTGACATCAGCCAGTTCGGGGCGCTGACCACTGCTCTGGCCTCCACCATCGGAACCGGAAATATTATCGGCGTCGGAACAGCCATCGCGCTGGGCGGCCCGGGCGCCGTGCTCTGGTGCTGGCTCACCGGCGTATTCGGAATCGCCACCAAGTACGCCGAATCTCTCGTCGCCGTCAAATACCGCGTCAAAACCGAGGACGGACGGATGCTGGGCGGCGCCATGTACGCGCTGGAGCGGGGCCTTCATATGAAATGGCTCGGCGGCGTATTCGCCTTTCTGGCGGCCC
>CAZBUH010000167.1:0-2552 GCA_964495095.1 uncultured Oscillospiraceae bacterium
AATGCACACTAGAACCTGAATCTAGCGAGTCTGCCAATTCCACCACTCGCGCGTACATCAGCGTGAAATATGATAACATCATTTTACCGCATTGTCAACATAATTTTTTAACATATTCTCAGGCGAAAATTTTCAAAATTCAAATATTGCAACCTTCAGAGCAAAATCTTTCACGCATTATTTTGCAGAATTTCAGATTTGTTCTGCATTTTCTTTATTTCTCAATGCGTTTGCCCGTTCTTCAGCCACTTTTAACCAATCTATTTAAAAATATTTGCAAGTTTTCTGAAATCTTCATTCATTTTTATATTGACGTGCGAGAATCAGCATAGTATAATACCGACAGGATGGATATTACACAACAGAGCCGCTGTTTTCCCATCCCAAGAGGAAGGAAACGGCGGCTTTACATATTTGAAATATCATCATCAACTCTCAAAGGAGGAGCAGCAATGCTGGAGAAAGAAGGCCAGGTACGCATCCCGTCCGGATGCGCCATAACCGGATTTATCAATAAGGACGGCCACCGCACCAACGGCAGGCCCATAATTGAATCCATCCGCCCTATGCACGAGCGCTCTAACGGCCTCGGAGGCGGTTTCGCCGGCTATGGTATCTACCCTGAATACAAGGACTATTACGCTTTTCACCTTTTCTACGATGACACTGACGCAAAGGAGGAGTGTGAAAAGTACATAAAAAGCCGTTTCAACATAGTCGATATGGGCGCGATACCGGTTGACAACAAGATGATTGAATTTGCCGATAAGCCTCTGATCTGGCGGTATTTCCTTGAGCCCATACATACCATTTATGAAAAATTCCTTATAACTGAGACTCAATTTGTGGCGCGGTGCGTCATGTTCATAAACGCCAATGTAAACGGCGCATTTGTATTCTCCAGCGGTAAAAATATGGGCGTATTCAAGGCCGTGGGCTATCCCGAGGACGTGGGCGAATTTTACCTTCTGGATCAGTACGAGGGCTACTCCTGGACATGTCACGGCCGCTACCCCACTAACACTCCCGGCTGGTGGGGCGGTGCCCACCCCTTCGCCCTTCTGGACTACTCTCTCGTCCACAACGGCGAGATATCCTCTTATGACGCGAACCGCCGCTACATAGAGATGTTCAACTATAAATGTACCCTCCAGACCGACACAGAGGCCATCACATATATTGTGGACTACCTGATAAATCAGGAGGGCCTTACATTAAATGAGGTCTCCAACGTCATCGCCGCCCCATTCTGGAGCACCATCGAGTCAAAACCGCCGAAGGAGCGGGAACGACTGGCCTACCTCAGAAATAAATACGCCAGCCTCCTTGTAACAGGCCCCTTCTCAATAATCCTGGGCTTTACCGGCGGGCTTATGGCCCTAAACGACCGTCTGAAGCTCCGCTCTATGGTAATAGGCGAAAAAGGCGAAACCGTCTTCATCTCCAGCGAGGAATGCGGCATCCGGGCCATATGTCCCGATGCGGATAATATCTGGTCGCCCAGAGGCGGCGAGCCTGTGATAGTAAAGCTCAACGAGTCCGGGGAGGGAAAGTAATGTCTATAAGATGGATAATGCCCGACTACGAAGTAAAGCGGGATTATGATAAATGTATCGCCTGCCGCGTATGCGAGCGGCAGTGCTCCAACGAGGTGCACCATTATGATGCTCAGCTCGACAAAATGCTGGCCGACAACGAAAAATGCGTAAACTGCCACCGGTGCGTGTCCCTGTGTCCCACCGGTGCCCTTAAAATCGTAAAAAGCGACCACACGTTTAAGGAAAACGCCAACTGGAGCGGACAGGCCATAAAGGAGATATACCGTCAGGCAAATTCCGGCGGGGTGCTCCTCTCCTCCATGGGAAATCCCAATAACTACCCTGTCTATTTTGATAAGATACTCATAAACGCTTCCCAGGTCACAAATCCCTCCATCGACCCGCTCCGTGAGCCTATGGAGACACGGACATATCTGGGCAAAAAAAGCACCCCTATCCAGCGGGATGCCAATGGGGAACTTATCCCAAACAGCACGCCGCAGCTTGAGCTTTCCGTGCCCATAATGTTCTCCGCCATGTCCTACGGCTCCATAAGCTATAACGCCCATGAGAGCTTGGCCAGGGCCGCGGAGGAGCTGGGCATCTATTACAACACCGGCGAGGGCGGGCTTCACAGGGACTTTTATAAATACGGCAAAAATACCATTGTGCAGGTGGCCTCCGGCCGTTTCGGCGTGCATCCGGGTTTCCTGAACACCGGCGCCGCCGTTGAAATAAAAATCGGCCAGGGCGCAAAGCCCGGCATCGGTGGCCACCTCCCCGGCGCAAAGGTCGGCGAGGACGTATCCGCCACGAGAATGATACCCATCGGCACCGACGCCATCTCCCCCGCCCCCCACCACGACATCTACTCCATAGAGGATCTGCGCCAGCTTATCTTCTCTCTTAAGGAAGCCACGGAGTATAAAAAGCCCGTGATTGTTAAAATTGCCGCCGTCCACAATGTGGCGGCGATTGCCAGCGGCATTGCCAGAAGCGGAGCCGACATAATCG
>CAZBUH010000168.1:0-2544 GCA_964495095.1 uncultured Oscillospiraceae bacterium
GGTCACGCCGTTTCCCGTTGAAAACTCAGGACTTTCAGGATTTCACGCAAATACTGTTTTACAGTGTCCCGGCTTTTCGCGCCGGGAAGCTTTTTCAGACGTCGGCAAAATCCGAAAATTCATCCATGTCCGAAAAATCATTGTACCCCTCTCCGCAGGCTACGTTCCTTTTGGCGGCCCTTTCGGCCAGCCCTTCAATGAACGCCTTTATGTCCTCAAGGAAAGCAGTCACGACGACTACGGCCGCAGCGACGGCCACAATGGCGGAAACAATGCTGACTATTGTCTTGATATTTTTGTTCATAAATAAAGCCCTCCTTTTCAGGGTACATATTATTGTACACCACGCGGGAGATAAAAACAATAGCTATCCGGCAGTTTTTATTGCAAAGGGCCGTAAAATGATGTATACTAACCGTACAGTTTTTCACAGCTTTATCTAAGGGAGGTTGACTTTATGGTTGAGCTTCGCAACGACAGGGGATATATACGCATAGCCAACGATGTGTTCGTCATTATCGCCGGAGATGCGGCCACCAACTGCTTTGGGGTAAAGGGCATGGCTGTACGCTCTGTAACGGACGGACTGGTTCATCTTTTAAAGCGGGAAGCCATGGGCAAGGGCGTACACGTCACATACGGCGAGGATGGCACAGTTTCCATCGAGATACACATCGCGGTGGATCAGGGCGTCAATATTCCGGCTCTTTGCCGCAGCATAATAAGCGAAATAAGATATAAGGTTAATAATACCACTGGTGTGGAAGTAAAGAGCGTGGACATCTTTGTGGATTCCATGATTATAGGCTAAGGAAGGTGCGTCGGATTTGACACATACGATAGACGGCGAAGCTTACAGGTTTATGATTATAAATGCCGCTGCTGCCATTTCACAGCAGAAGCAGCAGATAAATGAGCTGAATGTTTTCCCGGTGCCGGACGGCGACACCGGCACGAATATGAGCCTGACCATGGGTACTGCCGCGTCGGAGCTTCAAAAGCACAGCAGCCTTACCGCCTCAAAGGCCGCCGATATGGCAGCGAGAGCGCTGCTCCGGGGCGCGAGGGGAAATTCGGGGGTCATACTGTCCCTGCTTTTCCGCGGCTTTGCAAGGTACATAAAGGACATGGACACCATAGACAGCTTCGTCTTTGCCTCAGCCCTCACCGAGGGCGTGGAGGCGGCCTACAAGGCTGTTATGAAGCCTGCGGAGGGCACCATCCTCACCGTTTCCCGCCTGTCCGCCGCCGCGGCGCTGGAGCTTGCGGCGTCCGGCGAGGAGGATTTGGAGTCTGTTATCGAGTACGCCCTGAAGGCCGGGCAAGAGGCCCTGGCTGATACCGTAAACCAGAACCCCGTGCTGAAAAAGGCCGGCGTTATCGACGCCGGAGGCAAGGGCTACCTTATAATCCTGGACGGGATGCTGAAGGCCCTCCGCGGTGAAAGGATAACCGGGGCGCCGGGCGATGAGCCGAAGGACAAGGCAAATTTTGCGGAGCTTAACGGCGAGGAGATAACCTTTACCTTTGACACGGTTTTCATAGTGCGCAGGACTGTAAATAAGTCCATAGAGCCGCTCCGGGCCTATCTCAACAGCATCGGCGACAGCCTGGTGATAGGCGAGGACGACGAGGCGTTCAAGGTGCACGTCCATACCGATATCCCCGGCGACGCCATCTCCGAGGCCCAGAAATACGGCACTCTGGAGCTGGCCAAGGTGGAGAATATGCGCCTCCAGTACGAGGACATGGCCGCCGGACGCAGGACGCACAGCGCCGATGAGCTGGACGACGAGGAGGAGGACGGCCGTGATGAACTCCCGCCGGCAGCGCCGGAAAAGGCCATCGGCTCCGTGGCGGTCTGCGCCGGAAAGGGCATGGCGGAGGTGTTCCGGGATTTGGGCGTGGACGGCATAATAACCGGCGGCCAGACCATGAATCCCTCCACCGAGGATATTTTAAAGGAGATAAACAGGACGCCGGCGGAGACGGTATATGTCCTTCCGAACAATAAAAATATAATCATGGCAGCGCAGCAGTGCGTGCCTCTGTGCGAGAAAAACGTGGTGGTAATACCCTCAAAAACAATTCCCCAGGGAATAGCCGCCATGATGGCCGTGGATACATACGCCGCCCCGGAGGGAAACACCGCCGCTATGGAGGAGGCCGCCGGCAAGGTACACACGGTGCAGATAACCTACGCCGCCAGGGACTCGGATTTTGACGGCGTCAAGATAAGGGCCGGCGAATATCTGGCCCTGCTGGAGAGCGGGCTTATCGGCAGCAGCCGTGATTTGAACGCCCTGCTGGACATGGCCGCCGGAGCCCTTGGCGAGTTTGAGCCGGAATTTATAAACATATTTTACGGCGAGGACGTGACCGAAGGGGACGCCGCCGCCGCATTGGAGCGCATCTCGGGCTTTTTCCCCAACGCCGAGACTGTATTGATAAACGGCGGCCAGCCGGTTTACTACTACATCATATCCGCAGAGTAATGGCGGGTTATAGGCAAAAATAAAAACGACCGCCGCTCCGGAGCGCATA
>CAZBUH010000169.1:0-2535 GCA_964495095.1 uncultured Oscillospiraceae bacterium
CTGCGTGTAAAATTCATCCTGCTTTGCCGTCGCCGCCGCATTTAGGCTTTTATTGCCGGCCATAGGCCCGGCCCCCTTTCAGTCTCTTTCGAGGATAGTATAACATATTTCCACGAAAAAGGGAATATTAAAGCGGGGCGGCATGACTGAAACCTCTGCTCCTGTCACAGGCTGATCGCAAATCCCGGGAGAAACAGCTTCTTCATGAAGCGCTTCGCCCGGGCCGTCCCTTTTTCACATAAAAACTCAGTGCAGGGGCCGGCGGCTCCTGCACTGAAAAATTTATTTTGCTCCGTGGGATAATTTCAGCAATACTTCTCCGCCAAAACAGGCTTCTTTTCCGCAATGGAGCGCCGCACGTCAAGCACCCGCTGATTTGAGGAGCCTCTGAAGCGCAGGCTTATATCCTTTTTCGCCTCCACAAAGCGCCCGTCCACAAGAATGTCGATGCACTCCAAAAGCTCGTCCGTCACCTCGCACCTGGGATGGCTTCCGTCCCGCCACAAATCGCCGTCGAGAGTGAAGCCCGTGTAGCACCATATATCCTTTTCCGGCAGCTCCCGCCGGACGCGCTTTACAAACGGCAGCAGCGCCCGCTGGTTTTCCGGCTCCATGGGCTCGCCCCCAAGGAGGCTGAGGCCGTTTATATAGGATTTTCCCAGGGCCTCCAGCAGCTCGTCCTCCACTTCCGCCGTAAACGGTTTTCCGTAGTTAAAATCCCAGGTCTCGGGGTTAAAGCAGTTTTCACACCGGTTTGTACAGCCGGAGACAAAGAGCGTCACCCGGACGCCGATACCGTTGGCGATATCGGTTTTCTTTATCTCTCCGTAATTCACAGGTGAAGCACACGCTCCTTAATTTCCTGTGTGCGTCCCTGGTTCCAGAACTGGCTGCCTATATATCCGCAGGTGCGGCGGGCAACGTTCATCTTGCTCTGGTCACGGTTTCCGCACCTGGGGCACTCCCATACGAGCTTGCCGTTGTCGTTTACTATCTGTATCTCCCCGTCCCAGCCGCACTCCTGGCAGTAGTCGGATTTTGTGTTCAGCTCAGCATACATGATGTTGTCGTATATAAACCTTATTACCTGCATAATGGCCGGGAGATTGTTCAGCATATTGGGCACTTCCACATAGCTGATGGCGCCGCCGGGGGACAGTGCCTGGAAGCGGGCTTCCAGCTTCAGCTTGCTGAAAGCGTCGATAGGCTCTGTCACGTGTACGTGGTAGCTGTTGGTGATGTAGTTTTTATCCGTAACTCCCGGGATAATGCCGAAGCGCTTCTGCAAGCATTTTGCAAAGCGGTAAGTGGTGGACTCCAGCGGCGTTCCGTAGATGCTGTAGTCTATATTTTCCTTGGCCTTCCACTGGGCGCAGTAGTCGTTGAGCCGCTGCATTATCTTAAGGCCCAGCTCCTCGCCCTCCGGCTCCGTGAGCTTTTTGCCGTTAAGGCTGTACACGCACTCCCAGAGGCCCGCATAGCCCAGAGAGATGGTGGAATATCCGTCGTACAGGAGCCTGTCTATCTTCTCGCCCTTTTTGAGCCTCGCCAGAGCGCCGTACTGCCACAGGATGGGCGCGGCGTCGGAGGTAGTGCCCTTAAGCCGCTCATGGCGGCAGCGGAGGGCCCGGTGGCACAGGTCCATGCGCTCGTCAAAAATCTTCCAGAACTTTTCCAGATCCCCGTGGGCGGAAAGCCCGATATCCACAAGGTTTACAGTGACGACGCCCTGGTTGAAGCGTCCGTAGTACTTGTGTTTTCCCGGCTCGTAATTGCCGGCGTTTGCGATGTTCCCTATGCCGGCGTCGGTAAATCTGTCCGGCGTGAGGAAGGAGCGGCAGCCCATGCACGTATACACGTCGCCTTTAAGCTCCAGCATCTTCTTTTCGGAGATGTAATCCGGCACCATGCGCTTTGCCGTGCATTTTCCCGCAAGCTCGGTAAGATAGTAGTACGGGGCGCCCTCCGTGATATTGTCCTCCTCCAGCACGTATATAAGCTTCGGGAAGGCCGGAGTTATCCAGACTCCCACCTCGTTCTTGACGCCTCTGTAGCGCTGCTTCAGGACCTCCTCGATTATCATGGCCAGGTCCTTTTTCTCCTGCTCGTTCTTTGCCTCGCTGAGATACATATAAACCGTGACAAAGGGGGCCTGTCCGTTTGTGGTCATAAGTGTGACTACCTGATACTGGATGGTCTGCACCCCTCTCGCCACCTCCTCCCGTAGGCGCTTCTCGGATATTTTGGCTATATACTCCTCGCTGGGGCCCACTCCAAGCTCCGCGGCCTCCGCCAAAACCTCCGCCCTTATCTTCTCTCTTGATACCTGGACAAAAGGCGCAAGATGGGCAAGGCTTATGCTCTGGCCTCCGTACTGGTTGGAGGCCACCTGAGCTATTATCTGGGTGGCTATATTGCAGGCGGTGGAGAAAGAATGGGGCTTTTCAATGAGAGTGCCGCTTATGACGGTGCCGTTCTGGAGCATGTCCTCCAGATTTACCAGATCGCAGTTGTGCATGTGCTGGGCAAAATAGT
>CAZBUH010000170.1:0-2527 GCA_964495095.1 uncultured Oscillospiraceae bacterium
ATCACAGCAGGCGGGACTATGGGGAGCTGCGGGAGCTTTTTCGGGAGAAAAGCGCTAGACTTACGGAGCAGATTGACGAACTTAAACGGATGAAAGGGCTTATAGACTCGGTAAACGAGAGCATAGAGACTGCGATGAGCTGCCGGTTTGAGGAGCCGGAGCTTATCTCCATGGAGCCGGAATATATCGTGTCCACCGAAGTGCCGGAGGGGTACGGATGGTTTCAGAAGAATGCGGACCAGTATATATACCGGCATATAAAGTCGTATTCCAATCTGGACGGAGTGGACAGGTATCCCCTTGGCACTGTGATAGATGCGTCCGCGCTGGAGGGGGCGACGCCGGTGGAAAAGCGGTATTTTTACAGGGCGGATCGGGAAACAGGGACGGAGGAAAAGCCCGGAGGGCTGTATGTGCGCATTTTTCACCGGGGGGATTACAGCGGGATAAAGGGGACTATAGCCGCCGCCGGGAGGTTTATGAGGGAGCGGGGATGCGTCCCCGGTGGGGATATATACGAGTACGATATAATGTCCTACCCGATTTTGGAGTCGGAGCAGGATTTTGCGTATATGATACTGATACCGGTTATAAAAACGGATAATGCCTGAGCCGCCGGGATAAGCGCCGTGCGCAGTTCCGGCACGGAGTGGATTTTCGCATCTTGCCAAATTTTGCGCTATAGTGTAAACTGTACAGTAAACGTCGGCGCCACTGACCGGGGGACGCTTTACAGGGGAGATAAGCTGAATGGAATTTTCAAAGCGTATGGAGCGCTTCGGCGACTCCGTTTTTACCGTACTTAAGAATAAAAGGCTTGAGGTAGAGGCCGGGGGCATAAAGGTTATCGATATGTCCGTGGGCGCGCCAAATATTCCCCCTGCGCCCCATATTCTCAAAGCCCTTATAGATAATGCCGGCGTGCAGAAAAACTACGAATACGCAATTACCGACCTGCCGGAGCTGCTGGAGGCCTGCGCCCAATGGTATAAGCGGCGCTTCGGCGTGACCCTGGATCCGGAGACCCAGATAATGAGCGTGATAGGCTCGCAGGAGGGCCTCGCCCACATAGGACTCTCGGTTTTGAACGAGGGGGACCTTGCGCTGGTGCAGGAGCCCTGCTATCCGGTGTTTGCCGACGGCCCGTCCCTTGCCGGTGCGGAGCTCTACTATATGCCGCTTCTGGAGGAAAACGGCTATCTTATAGATTTTAATGCCATTCCGGAGGAAGTGGCCAGACGGGCAAGGCTTATGGTGGTGTCCTATCCCAATAACCCCACGACGGCCCTGGCCCCGGACAGCTTTTACGACGAGCTTGTGGCCTTCGCAAAAAAATACGATATAATCGTTATTCACGATAACGCGTACTCGGAGCTGGTTTTCGACGGAAATCGCTGCGGCAGCTTCCTTGCTCATGAGGGGGCCATGGACGTGGGTGTGGAGTTTAACTCGCTCTCCAAGACCTACGGCCTTGCCGGGGCGCGAATTGGCTTCTGTATGGGCAACGCCGAAATAATCAAAAATTTCCGCACCCTGAAATCAAATCTGGATTACGGCGTTTTCCTGCCGGTGCAGTACGCGGCCATAGCCGCCATAACCGGCGACCAGAGCTGCGTCGCGGACACACGTGCGGCCTATGAGCGCAGGCGGGATTTCTTTATTTCCGGCATGAAAAAGATTGGCTGGGACATAAAAGCCCCGGCCGGCACTATGTTTGTATGGGCGAAAATACCGGATAAGTTCAAAACAAGCCAGGAGTGCTGCCTCCAGCTTGTTGAGAAAGCGGGCCTGCTGGTGACCCCAGGCAGCGCATTCGGAAAATCCGGCGAGGGTTATGTGCGCGTGGCCCTTGTGCGCACCGAGGAGGAGATGGCCGAATCAATAGAGCGGCTGGACAGGAGCGGACTGCTGAAATGATAAGCTACCGGGTCCCGTCAGGATACGGCGAGGCGGAATTTGTGGAAAAGCGCTCACGGTTTATAGGCCGGGTTTGGCTCACGGAAACTGAGGAGGAGGCCGTGGCCCGGATAAAGGAGATGCGGGAAAAGCACTGGGACGCCGCCCACAACGTCTACGCCTATATAATCCGGGAAAACAGCATAATGCGCTACTCCGACGACGGCGAGCCCCAGGGCACGTCCGGTATGCCTACCCTCTCAGTTTTCAGGAACGAGGAGATATTCAATGTTACATGTGTGGTGACGCGGTATTTCGGCGGCGTGCTGCTGGGTACCGGCGGGCTTGTGAGGGCCTATTCCCACACGGCAAAGCTGGCCCTTGAGGCCGCCGGCGTATCCGTTATGGGCCTGTGGAAATCGCTGCTGCTGTCATGCGGCTACGGCATGTTCGAGCGGGTCAGGGGAGAGCTTTTAAATTGCGGCGCGGTTATTGAAAATACCGATTACGGCGCGGACGTGTTAATAGAGGCCCTTGTGCCGGAAGAAAAAACGGACGCGCTTACGGCGAGGCTTACGGATATGTCCGCCGGCACGGTGGTACCTGAGATAGTAGGGGAGAAATTCCAGGC
>CAZBUH010000171.1:0-2526 GCA_964495095.1 uncultured Oscillospiraceae bacterium
GTTTATTGGGTAAACAAAATAACCCTTTTAGTTTTTTGCCGACAGATAAACATCGATAATTTGTTGACTGGACACAAAGAAATCCATCTGTCTTTTCGATATACTGTAGATATCCAATAAAATCTCTTGCTTTAAGGAGGAAAAAAGATGAAACTATTCCGCTCCGTTTCAGCTCTCATTATGGCGGCGGCGCTTCTTCTGGCGCTTACGGCAGGCTGCGGAACCCCCAATGACGAGTCCACTGAGGCCCCGTCCGCAGCCGGGACGTCTCTTGCAGAGGAAAATCCCTCCAATGATACCGTGGAGGAGGAACCGTCCGCTACCCCTGAGTCGGCCGGCGTCACATATCCCATCGAGGGCGACATAACCCTGTCCTACTTCTATATGCTCGACAGCAGCTTTGGCTTTGAACCCCAGGACATGACCATGTTTACCGAGCTGGAAAAGCGCACCGGCGTACATATGGACCTCACCTACGCCACTGGCGAGATGTATAGTGAGAAGCTTAATATCATGCTCTCCAGCGGTGAGTTTACCGATCTCATACGCAACGCCGCAAATCAGTTTACCGGCGGCATCGACTGGGCTGTCGATGAAGGCTATATCATCGCGCTTAATGACTATCTGGAGGATTACCTGCCCGATTACTACCGCATTATCAGTGATAACTCCAGCTACTGGAATTCAATCGCCACCAGCAACGGTACTATCGGCGCGGCCAACGGCCTCTACTATGACGAATTCGGCCCGCAGAACGGCTTTGTCATCCGTCAGGACTGGCTGGATACGCTAAACCTGTCCGCCCCGGAGACTATCGACGAGTGGCATGACACGCTGAACGCCTTTAAGACAGAAATCGGCTGCGAATATCCCCTCTGGCTCTCCAGCGCAGGAGCCTATACCGGTGATTTCTTCGGTTCCGCATTCGACACCGCCACTATGGTGGCCTCCGGCAAATATCCCATGTACAATGTGGACGGCACTATCCATTTCGGTCCCCTGGAAGAGGGCTACTACAAATATCTTGAGCTTATGTCCGGATGGTACAGCGAGGGCCTAATCGACCCGGATTTCGCATCGGCCCAGGGCTATATGTTCCCGCTGCCTCCCACGGAGGCCGCCAGCGGCAAATACGGCATATGGTGCACAATGATCGGCATGTTCGACCAGTACACAGCCATGACCGACGACACTGAATTTGAAATTGCGGCGCTGACCGACCCTGTGCTCACCAAAAATCAGACTACGCACCTTGGCTTCGATACCGACTGGGTCTGCCAGGGTAGCGTAAGCATCACCACATCCTGCGAAAACGTTGAAGCAGCCTGCATGTGGATAAATTACGGCTACACCGAAGAAGGCATCCTCCTCTGCAATTACGGCGTGGAGGACGAAGGCTTTACCTATGACGCTTCCGGAGAGCCGCAGCTTACGGATCTCGTAATCCACAATCCCGACGGTATGTCCCCATCTGCGGCCCTGTTCCGCTATGCCGGCGGCGACAACAGCCCGACGGTCATCAATTTCCGCAGCAGCTGGGATTCTTACAGCGACAACGCCCGCGAGGCTATGGATATTTGGGGCAGCGTCTCCGACGACGCCTACAAGCTTCCCAAAAACTTCGCCCTCACCAGCGAGGAGCAGCAGGAATTCAACTCCATCTACACGGATATCGAGACCTATCTTGAGGAAAATGTCCTGCGCTTTATCACCGGGGATCAGCCCCTCTCGGTGTACAGCGAATCCTATGTGGACACTCTGCACAGCATGAACATCGACCGCTGCATCGAAATTTACCAGGCGGCCCTGGACCGGGTTCTGGCCGGCTGACAGGAGGATATACATGGACTATAATATAATCAATATGAACGAGTTGGGCCGTCAGGTCGGCGCCGAAGTATCCATTGAGCGCATGGGCGGCCGGGATATGGAATTCGTTCACTGGACGTTGGATACGGAGCATAAGGCGCTGGCGGCTTTAACGGAGCAGGCCAAAAACGGCAGGCCCTTCCGTTTCGAGGGACACCCCAGCAAGTGGCTCCTCACGGCTATGTGCCGCGCCCTGCAGAATAACGGCGTTATTATGTATATTCCAATGCTGGACGCCGAAACACCGTTAAAGCCCTACAGGATAGGCACGGAGAACGACGGCGTCTCCACCTTCCAGGTCCGGGAGGACGGAGACAGGGTATTCATCACCTATAAATTTAAGGATATGAAGCCCGATGAAATGCACCGCACAATCGTGCCGCCGATTCCCGCCGGCAAAGACGTCTATATCCGTTCCACGCGCCACCCCATCCTGAACGCGGTCTGCATGGCCCTGTCCTATGCCGACGCCAGCCGCAGCGTCTGGGTCACCCCGGACCTTGAGGACGACTATTATGTCTGCGCGGTGACAAATACCGACGCCTATTCTCTCGGCCAGGAGGCCAAAATCCAAGGCTTATAAAATAAAAAAGGCTCCGGGATTGCTACGCTCCGATAAGGAAGTAATTTGAGAATTACACCTGTGGGTGCGGCAAA